>DATGRI010000004.1 GCA_035303785.1 Sphingobacteriaceae bacterium | reverse complement strand
CCGGCTTGCCGCCGGCAAACTTCACCTTGGCGCCTTTGGCAGTGGGATGGAGACCCTGGCCGTCCAACAGGATGCCGGCTTTCACCAGATCCTCATTGTACTTGGTCATGGCGGCAATCAACTGCTCGTCGGGCATTACGCTGGCTTCGGTGTTGGCGTTGCCTTTGACGAAGACCATCACCCGCATTTTTCCACGTCCCTCCGGTAAGAATTTCGTCCTTCATAAAGACGTCGAACGGGGTTGGCCAAAATCGACAACTTATCGGTCCCGAATTCACACCGCTCCTTGGCCTGGCGGACCCGGTCGTACAGGGCGGTGAACCCGCGGTTGCGGATCCCGGCAGCCGTGGGCCCGAGGCTAGGGCCGTTCCGCCGGGGCGGCCACCGCCCGCATGATGACGGTCACGGCCTCAGCCCTGGTGGATGTCCGGAGGGGACCTATGGTCCCGTCGGGGTACCCTTCGAATATGCCCAGGTGGACGGCGGTGCCCAGGTAGCCCTTGGCCTCCTCGTCCAAGTCGGCCGTGTCGCTGTAGTACCCTGCATTAACGGCGTGGATGGCGATTTCACCCGACAGGCCCAGGGCACGCACCAATTGCACGGCCATCTCCAGCCGGGTGATGGCCCGGTCGGGCTGGAACTGGCCATCGTAGTCATCGGCGGTGAGGATGCCATGGAAGATGCCGGCCCGGACGTAGTCGGCCGCCCAGTGCCCGGAGGTGTCCGGGAAGGGCGATTCCACTTCGGCGGGCGTGGGCGGGAAGTCAAAGGCGGCCATGACCATCTTCAGGAACTCCGCCCGGGTCACCTGGTTCTCGGGCTTGAAGGTGCCGTCGGGATAGCCGTGGACGAAGCCCTGCTCCACGGCTTCGTTGACATAGGCCAGGGCCCAATGGTCTTCCATGTCGGCAAATTCCCAGGGAACGGGTGGCGGCTCCTCCTGGCCGGGGTCCACGGGCTGCCAGTGGGCGAAGCTGACGGGGACGCCCAGTTCTTCTACCCACTGGCCGGTGGCGGGGTCTTGCCACTTGATGATCAGGAGGCCGTTGGGGCTGGTGGGCGTGTCGAACTCGTGCTCTATGTCGATGACGCCCCAGTCGGGACCGCCGGCGCTGGCGGTGCCCAGCCGGTTGAGGAGGACGTTGTGGCCGTCTTCCAGCACCACGTGATAGGTGCCTTCAAACAACTGGGCGGCGCCCGTGACCTTCACCTTGTCTTCCAGGACGGCGCCGGGGACCGGCTCCTGGAGGAACACGCTCTCGCTGACCAAAGGCACGCCTTCCTGATGGGCCGGCAGCCAGGGCGTGGGCCGGGGGCCGAATTGGGCGGCCATGGGATCGGAGGTCATCTCGATGGCCACCAGGTCATAAGGATAGGTTATGGCCTGGGTGACGGGCTCGCCGGGTGCGGGCGCCCGCAGATCCACCGACAGCAGGATGACGCCGGTGGCGGTGCGGTGGACGTTTTCCACGTAGACGGTGTAGCCGCCGGTGGGCTTGGGCCCCCAGGCCACCATGATCCACGTCTTATCGCCGTGGTGCATCCGGTGCAGCCCCTGCTGCTCCTGGAGCGAGGCGGCCCACTGGGCCACCGGCTGGGGGACGGAGTCCGGCCGTTCAAAGTCCACCGGCTCTGCATCCTGCAGGGCCCAGTCGTCGGCGGCCCAGGCCGTGGGGCCGGCCGGGCCGTGGCTTGCCAAGGCCAGGGCCATGAGGGCGACGGCAGCGACCAGCAGGAGCAGGCCGAGCCGGTGCCGGGCCGGCCGGCGGGTTTGTTCCAATGCCATTGAAAACATCTTGATCCCTCCTCGGCGGGACGATGACCGCTCCACCGGCTTCTTTAGGCGGTATAACTATAGATTCCTGGCAGGGGGTTACAGTTCCCGGCCGCGGCGGATGACCCGCTGGCCCAGGCGCTGGTTGAGGGCGTCCACGGCCTCGGTGAGCCGGTCGGCCTCCAGGGGGAACAACGAGGTCTGCCCCTGCTCCTGGAAGTTGGACACGTACACGCCCAGGAGCCGCAGGGGCCGCTGCAGGTTGAAGTGGTCCAGCAGGGCGTTGGCCTGCTTGAACAAGGTGTCGTCGTCGCAGAAGGGGTGCTTCAGGCTGATGCTCTTGGTGTGGGTGGCGAAGTCGGGGAAGCGCACCTTCACGGTGACGGTGCGGGGGAAGACGCCTTTGCGCCGCACCCTCTCCCCCACGCTGGCCGCCAGCCGGGCCAGGTGGGCCCGCAGGTCCGGGCCGTCGGGCACGTCCACGGGGAAGGTGGTTTCCTTGCCGATGGACTTGGGCGGGCTGTAGGGCTCTACGGGGCGGTCATCCCGGCCGAAGGCCAAGTCGTAGACGTGCCGGCCGTGGGTGGCGCCCAGGATGCGGCAGATGGACTCCAGGGACCGGGTCCGGACCTGGGCCACGGTGTGGATGCCGGCCTGCCGCAGCCGCTGGGCGGTTTTGGGCCCCACGCCCCAGAGGGCGTCCACGGGCATGGGCAGCAGGAAGTGGTCGACCTGGTCCTGGGTGACCACCACCAGCCCGTCGGGCTTCTGCTGGTCTGAGGCCAATTTGGCCAGGAACTTATTGGGCGCCACGCCAGCGGAGCAGGTCAGGCTTGTCTCCTGGTAGATGCGCTCCTTGATGGCCCGGCCCAGGTGGACGGGGTCGCGGTAGAAATGCTCGCAGCCCGTCATGTCGAGGAAGGCTTCATCGACGGAGATGGCTTCCACCAAAGGGCTGAATTCCGCCAGGATCCGCCGGATGTGCCCGCTGACGGCCGCGTATCGCTCGAAGCGGGGTCTTAGGAAGATGCCGTGGGGACACAGCTTTACCGCCTGCTGGATGGGCATGGCCGACCGCACGCCGTAGCGCCGGGCTTCGTAGGAGCAGGTGGACACCACGCCCCGGGCGCTGTCCCGGGGCCCGCCTACGATGACCGGCTTGCCCCGCAGGGACGGGTTGTCCAGCACTTCGATCTGGGCGAAGAAGGCGTCCATGTCCACATGGACGATGGTGCGGTCGCCGAAGAGACGCCGCCATGAGGATTTTCCGTCTGCGGCCATGCCTGTGGCCCCTCCTTTCGGCATTTGCTGCCCTGCCCCCGAGCTGGCTTCCCCTAAGCCTGCTTCCCCAACCGGACCTCAACTACACAATAAATGGTACGGGTCCGGCGCGGCACCGGGTATAAATGTTGTCAACTTCGCCGGGAAAAACGCTGATATCAGCATAACGCTTTCCCCGGGGTTTACATAAGCCCCCCCTATTCGGGCCTTCCGGCTGCGAAGTGCACAACTTTTTTGCCCGGTGGCGGCCCAGGACCGGTTATAAAAATTGGCTACATCCGGAATCTCATGGCCGTTCCAAGGCCGGCCCGCCTGATGTAGGCCCGGCTGAGGCGGTTTAACGTCTTGACCACGGGATCTTCAGAAACCGGCTGTCGCACGGGCAGGAACCTGGCGGCCAGCTTGCCGAGGCGCTGGAAGGTCAAGTCCCTGGAATGCACCGCCACGAGCCGGATGCCTTGCTGCCGGGCCAAGGCTTCCTTCATTAAGTCCCGGGCCCGCTGCTGCCGGACCTCCGCCTCATCAGGAAAATGTTCCGTCGCCGTATAGTGCTGGGCGCCGTTGAACTCGAAAGCCACCCGGGCGTTGATGTACCAGCGGTCGAATTCCAGGCGCTCACCGGTAAGGGGATTCACCAGGAAGCCGGGCCGGGCATTGTCCTGGAAATGCTCGTCGGCAACGAGGACTGAGAGCATCTCCTTCATCAAGGCTTCGCCTTTGTGGTCTTCCCGCTTCAGCCTGCGGAGCACTTGATCCAGCGCTGTCTGGCGGGCATGCCAGTGGGGATCGAGAGGTTCAAAGCAAAATATCCTGCCCGGCCGCGTTAGGCGGAGCCAGCCGGTTCGGCGCAACACGTGCGGATTTGCCGCAGGCTTGCCTGGCAGTGCCTATGCCCCGGAGGGCGGAGGGCGGCCAGGACCATGTACAGGTAGCGGGCGGAGGGCGGAAGGGCCAGGTCCCTGATCAGGTCCGCAGGTATTGACAGCGATCGCCAAAACCCGCCGGCCAAGGGGCTGACTCACCTCTCCGCTTCCATATTTTGGCTGGACGGTGAGGAAGTCCTGCCGGCTGCGGCCGGGAGGCGGCTGGTCGACGGCTGCGGGCTGCTCCTCCCCCATTACAACTGCTTATACCTGAAGGACCCGGCGGCAAAGCGGTGCTCCCGGGGGAGCCAGTAGGCTCCTACCTCCAGTTCGACGCCGGGCAGGGAGATGGGCGTCGGGGTGAAGGTGCTGTCCAGGCACTCCTGCTCGAAGACCACCCGGGCCCGGACGGTCCAGATCTTCATAACGGGGTTGGTGCCCAGGACGGATTCATGGACGTAGGATTCGTAGACCTTGGTGTTGGGGTACGCCCGCGAGCGCATTTGCAGTCCGGGAAGGTGCTCGTCCACATCCACCAGGTCGTAGGAGGGCACCTGGGACCGGCGGATGCGGGCGGTCACCCACGCTATTTTCTTGGCGTCATCGCTCAAGACCCGGAAGCATTCCTTGAAGCCGCCGTCGCCCCCCATTTCGCCGCGCCACAGCCAGAGGTCGGCGTCAACGAGGCGGGGGTGCCAGTAGGTGTCCAGTCCTTCCAGGTCGCCGGCCACCCAGGCCAGCAAGGCCATGTAGGCCACCTTGTGGGGGTGGTCCTTGGCCGGGTCCACGGTGGCGGCGATTTCCGGATCGTACCGGTCGGGGCGCTCCCACTGCCGCCAGGCGGCCAGCATTCTCTCATCTTCAATGTGCTCGTAGGGGTCGCGGGAAAACTGGAAGACCGTCTCGAACAAAGGCTCGCCGTAGACGGGATTCAGCTCCACCGGCCCCTCCGAGCCGACGGCGCTGGTGCCGCATGCCGCTGATACCAGAGCAATGCCCATGATAACCATGACCATCAGGTACCGCCATGCCCGCATCCTGCTCAGCTCCTGTCTGCCTATGGAATTTTTCCTGCCCTCTCGGGGGGAGCCGGGTTGAAGGATTCAGCATGTGGCAGGGCGCGTTACCGATATGGTCTGTGTTGCAGAACTAGAACAAGGTATCAGAACCGACAGCGGCTCTAACTCCCCCAAGTACCCCCAAAAGAAATTTATCTCTATTACGCGCCGGGCTCAGGCGTTCCCTGCGCCCAGCAGCGGCAGCAGTTGGCCGGCCTCCACCCGGCGGCCGTCCTGCATCACCCGCATGTTGTCGGTGGAGATGTCGTCGATGATCACCAGGCGCCCGCCGGCCAGGCCGCATTCGAATTTAATGTCCACCAGGTCCAGGCCCTTTTCTGCCAGGTGGTCGTGCATAATCTGGGCCGCCTGCCGGACCAGGGCTTTGGCTTCCTGGACCTGGTCCAAGGGCATCAGGCCGATGGCGGCGATGGCCTCGTCCACGATGAGGGGGTCGCCCCGCTCATCGTCCTTGAGGGTGATTTCCACCAGGCCGTCCAGGGGAGCCCCCTCATCCACGTAGCGGCCGTAGCGCCGGACGAAGCTGCCGAAGGCCTTGAACCGGACGATGAATTCCAGTCCGAACCACTGGGCCCGCCGCACGATGATGGCCCCCCGGTCCGGATCCCTGGCGACGTAATGGGTCGGAATGCCGTGGCGGCCCAGCAGGTCGAAGAAATATATGGACTGCTGCAGGGCGGCCAGGCCCTTGCCTTCCAGGCGGCCCACCACCACGTTGCCGCCGGGGTCGATGCCCTCCTCGCTGCCGGTGACGTCGTCTTTGAACACCATCAGCACCTGGTCGTTGTCCAGGGCGTACAAGGTCTTCGTCTTGCCGTCGGCGAGGAGTTCCATGCAATCCACCTCGTTTTCCGTTAAAGTGGCGGCAAAGACCCCGTGGCAATTTTATCCTATCAGGAGGAGTTTCGCCTTGGTTTATCTTTGGTTCATCTTTTTAATTTTGGCGGCGGCTTTGCTGCTCCTGGTCATCTGGGCGGCCTGGCGAAAGCGCCCCCAGCTTCCCGCCCTGGTGGTCGCCGCCGCGGTGGCCTGGACCGCCCTCACGGTCATTACCATGTTCATGTTTGCCCGGTTCATCCCCCTGAACTACGGGCTGGCGGTGCTGCTGCTCACCTTGCTGGTGACGATGCTGGGCCTGCTCCAGTGGGGCTGGTCCCGGACCACGGCGGCAGGGGCGTTGGTGGTCTTTGCCCTGGCCGCGGCCGGCGGCATCGCCTTCTGGGCCCAGCATGACGTCCATCCCCAGGCGGTCAACGTCAGGGCCCTTTACCAACCCGCCACCCTGCACCGTTTCGGTGACCGTTTGGATGCGGAACCGGCCCTGCCGCTGCCGCCGAAAACCGTCTTGAGCGCCCGCACCAGCACCTCCCATGCCTTGTACTGGACGACGACTGACCTGCCGGCCTTGGCCGACTTCTACCAGGCCATCGCCGACGACGGCCGCGTGGAGCGGGAGCCGGGCGAATCCCCCGTTCGGTACAAACTGACCTTCACCTATCACGGCCGCGGCATTGCCGTCACCGTTCATGACTGGCCCGACCCGCGGGTGATCCGCTTCGGCGTGGACCTGGCCTCGCCCGGCGCCACGTAATTCCCCTTGCTCTATTAGTCGTCGCCTGGGGACGGGCCCTGCTCACTAGTGAACACGTTCTAGGTCGTTGTGCTCACTGACGAGCGGATCCCCCCGAATCTTGTTCAGCTCTGAACTCAGCACGCCTGAGAGGCCGATTTTGCAGGCCCGAATGGGTCAAAAAGGGTGGAGAGGAGGCCCCTTCTCCACCCTTCAACCTCGTGCTGTTCATATGTGAACACGAAATCGCCTTTCTGATCAGCAGTGAGCAAGAAGGACATCCCGGCGCTCAGCAGCGAGCTGACCGGGGCTGTGACGGCTGCGCACCGGTCCGGGTTATTCCGCGTCTTTCATGGCCATGGAAATATGGGTCGAACCTTCTTCATTGATCCGGAAAACACCCTGGAAGTCGATGGCCTGGCCGTCCACTTCGCCAACGGCGATGATGCGGAACCCGTCGACTGTTACGTCCAAGCCCATGTCCGTCAAATCCTGGGCATATTGCTCCAAGGTGGCATCCCGGTCGGCCTCAGACAGGAAGATCAAAATCCGGCTGGCGCCGTCCACCGTGTCCAGCATCAGTCGCCAATCATCGTAGACAGGGAGCGGGAAATCGGCGGGCGCCTCCCCTCCCCCGCTCTGGCCGGCTGCTCCTTGGCCCGCCGGCTCGCCGCCGGTGCTGCCGGGATCTTGGGTCTCTTCACCTTGGTCGCCGGCGTTGCCGGCCTGGTCGTCGTCGCCCTGAGGAGTGCCTTGACCGTCGCCGCAGGCGCTCAAAAGGACCAGGCTCAAAGCCAGCATCAGGATAAGGATGGGCAAAGCCCGGAATCGTTTCAACGCAAACCCTCCTGGATAATGGACTTGGCCCTACTCTTTTCCCCAAAGAGAGCGGTTTTCCTCGCCCCGGGGCAGGTTCTGTCGCCCGGAGGGCGAAACCGGCCACGGGAAAGGAAGACGCGTCATGCACCGGCAAAAAGCCACCGTCGCCCAACTGGCCGAGGAAATCGTCGCCTGCCGTGCCTGCCCGCGGCTGATTCAATACATCGAAAATGTGGCCCGGGAAAAGCGCCGGGCCTATCAAGACTGGGAATATTGGGGCAAGCCCGTCCCCGGCTTCGGCGACCCCCTGGCCCGGCTGCTGGTGGTGGGCCTGGCCCCTGCCGCCCACGGCGCCAACCGCACGGGGCGCATGTTCACCGGGGACGACTCGGGCGCGTGGCTGGCCAGGGCCCTGTACGGCGCCGGGTTCGCCAACCAGCCGGAAAGCTACAGCCGGGACGACGGCTTCAGCCTGCAGGACGCCTACATCACCGCCGTCTGCCGCTGTGCGCCCCCCAACAACAAGCCCACCGCGGGGGAAATGGCCGCCTGCCGCCCCTTCCTGGTCCGGGAGTTGACCGGCATGGCCACGGTGGAAGTAATCCTCTGCCTGGGCCGCATCGCCTTCGACAGCGTGCTCCGGATCATGGCCGACGAAGGCTGGGGCTGGCCGGTGCCGGTGGATGAACTTGATGGAGCTGCCGACGAGCCCGGGGGCCGGGCCGGCCGTCCCAAGAAGCCTGCCTTCCGCCACGGCGGCGAGTACCGCTGGCCCGCTGCCGCTGCCAAGGGCCAGCGCCTCACCCTGCTGGCCAGCTACCATCCCAGCCGGCAGAACACCAACACCGGCGTTCTTACCGAGGAAATGTTCGAGTCCGTCTTTCAACGGGCCCGGGCCCTGCTGCCCTTCTTCTGCGCTTGAAAGCCCCCGCCACAGGTTCCAAAGGAGCAGGACCAAAGTCCCATGCCGAGCCGAAATTCCCCCGGGGAATTTAGCCGTAACAACCCAGGAAAGCGGTAAGGTCCGGCCGGGCTGCCGGAGCGCCAACCCGGACCGGCTTCCATCATGGCAGACTCCCCGGCCGGGCTGCCGGGCCCCTCACCCCTTGATCCCCAGGGGAGAGGGGTAACCCCTCCCCCCTGTGTCCTCTCCCGGAAAGCCTTCACTTTTGCTGTAGGAGCCGAGTCCCGGTTTTTCGACAAAAACTCCGGCCGGCAAGGCGTTTGCAAAGTTTTTGTTAAGGCCACCTTTGGTATTTGCCACGTAGTAGATGTTTCAACCCAAATCAAGAGCGTCAGGCGGCCGTCAAAGCCGCCGGAAGGAGGAGACTTAAGGAATGAGGCGTTCCTCACGACCTCTTTTCATACTGGTCACAGCCTTGCTGCTGACCATGATGGCCCTGGGGGGCACCGTATTGGCCCAGTCCGCCGGAAGCGACAACGACATGCATGCGCAGCTGCTGGCTCCGCAGGTGGTGGCCGTGGGCGACCACCTCTCTGTTGCCCTGGAGTTGAGCAATCCAGCGGCCGGCGCACGACCTTCAACCGCTGAGGTGGTCAAAGTAACGGTCAACGGGGTTGAGGTGGATGCCCTTACCTTTGCACCCCCCGATCTGACCGGCAGCAACTCCAGCTGGACCGGTACCGGAACCATTCCCATCGGCCCGGAATACCTGCCCGGCCCCATTACCTTGGCCGCAACCGTCACGGGATGGATTGGCTCCGGTGAATTCGCCCAGCAGTACACCATCAACCTGTCCCGCCAAGTTCAACTGGTGGGCTTCAACTTCATCAAGCGGGTCAACGGGGTCAAAGAGGCAGAAATCGATCTGGGGGATCAGGTTCAATACACCTTTGAGGTGACCAACACCGGTTCCGCCCGCATCGAAAACTTTATCATCAAGGATCCGGACACCGGCTTCTATTATGAGCGGGGCGAACCGATGGTCCCCGGGGGTGGAGCCACCATCACCGCGCCCCCCTACACACCAAGAGAAAGTGACTTCGCCGGCGGCGTGTTCGTCAACACCGCCACCGTCACCGTCCATTATGGGCCGGACGAATTCAATATTCCTCAGGAAGTGACGGCTTCCGACTCCGCCACCGTCACCCTGCGGCCCGAAGGTGATCCTGAAGTGGATTTGGCGGTGAGGAAGTCCGTGGACAACGCCACGCCCTGGGAAGGCCAGGAAGTGGTCTTCACCGTCACGGTGACCAACAACGGCCCCAGCTTGGCCCGTGACGTGGTGGTGGAAGATGTGCTGCCCGCCGGCCTCACCTACGCCAGCCACACCGCCAGCCGGGGTGCTTATGATCCCGCCACCGGCGAATGGACTGTAGGCACCCTTGGCGTGGACGGCTCCGCCACCTTGACCATCCGCGCCACCGTGGATGCGGGCACGGCCGGCACCACCTTGACCAACACGGCCCGGCTGACGGACTCCGACCCGGTGGACAACAACCCCGCCAACAACCAGTCCAGCGCCTCGGTGACGCCCCAGGTGCCGGAGGAGGAGCCCGAAGAGCCTGAGCAGCCTGAACAGGAGCCCGAGGAGCCCGTCTCCGAGCTTGACGAGCAGCCCCTGGCGGAGCCCCTGCCCCGCACCGGCGGCAGCAGCGCCGTGTACTTCCTGTCGGGCCTGCTGGCCTTGGGCGGGGGCTTGTTCCTGCGGCGGCGCTTCGGCTGATAATATTAGTTGACGGCATGCAAAGAGCGGCTTGAAGGAGGCAGATCCCGCACCATGAGGAAACCCTTTTCCTTCGTCATCCTGGTGGTTCTGGCCATGTTCCTCCTGGCCGCCTGCGGCGGTGGGGGCGGCGGCCAGGCACCCCAGCAGGGTGATGACGGCGATACGGTACGGGTCGAGTTGGAAACGGATGAGGGCACCACAGTCGAAACCGATATTCAGACCGGCAGCGGCGTGCCTGCGGACTTCCCCCTGCCCGTCTACGACGATTGGACGGTGCTGACGGCGGCGAAAGCCGAAGTCGAAGGAGTGGGCGTACGCTGGCAGGGTTCCTTCCAATTCGAAGGGCCGGTGGACGCCCTGGTTGCGGAATATGCTGCTGAACTTGAAAGCCTGGGCTATGCCATCGACATAATGCAGGTGGGCGAGAGCAACTACGGCATTGTGCTGACGGGCACCTATGAAGGGAGGCCCGTGGACGGCCGTGTCAGCATCGGTGTCGCCGGCGAGATGAACGTCATCAGCATCAGCTTCGGCGACCCCCTTGACTGAGCCTAAGTAGCCTAGAGCGAGGCATGCTCCTCCGGCCTCGCCGGGCGGCAATGAAGACATGGCCCCGGGGACGTAGACGGCGTTCCCGGGGCTTTTTTATGCCCGCCCGGCCTCCATGGTGCGGATCTGCTCCAAGTATGGCCGGGCGCCCAGCCGGGTGAAAATTTCCCGGGCCGCCGCCAGGTCGTCGGGCCTGCCCCTTTCCAGGCGGATGCGGGCGATTTCAAAGGGGTAGCCGCAGGCTTCGGCCAGTTCCAGGGCCCTGGCCATGCAGTCGCCGGCCTGGGCGCCGCCGGCGGCTCCCAGGAGACGGAGGCCGTTGAGCTCCACCCAGGTGGCCGGCATGTTCCGGGCCATGGCCAGGGCTCCGGCGGCCGCCCGGCCCATGGCCGCCAGGTCGCCCTGGGCCCGGTGCCATTCGGCCCGTTGGATCAACAGCCACGATTGGTTGACCCGGTTGGGTCGGGGGCCCTGCTGCCAGGCGTCGATGGTGTCCAGCCATGCCTTGGCCATGTCGTGCTCGCCGGCGGCGATCATGGACTTGATGGCCAAGGTGATGTAGGCCATGTGGGGCATGAAATGAAGGATCCCCGGGCTGGAGCCCGGCCCGCCCGCCGGCAGGAGCGGCTGGTAGGCGATCAGGCTGGCCCGGGGATTGCCCTGCTCCCGGGTCACCTCCGCGCCGTAGACGTAGCCGAAGAGGGCCACGCTGTCGCTGATGGTCCCGCCGGCCGCCACGAAGACGTCGTAGGCCTGCCGCACCTTGTCCCACTGCCCGTACCAGTACCAGTAGGGCATCATCAAATTGTCGTCGGGGAAGGGATCGTTCTCCGACAGCCGCCGGGCCTGCTCCATGGCCTCCATCACCCGTCCGGCGATGGCGTCGATGCTCTTGCGATCGGTGCCCATGTGGAGGAGGCGCAGGTTGTTGGCGGCGGCGAAGCAGCAGGCGGCGGTGATGTAGTTGCGGGCGGCGAAGGCCCGCTCGCCCCCGGCCAACATTTCCTCCGCGGCCTGCTCCACGTTGCCCTGCATGATGTGGGCGAACCCCGCGGCCCAGCGCTCTTCGAAGCTGCGGAGCCAGGGCACCCGGTCCACCGCCGACTGGACGGCCGTCACGGGATCGGCTTCAGGGCTATGACGGTGCAGGGCGTACATCAAGGGGGAATGGCCGGGGTTCACCATCACCCGCCGGTCCACCAAGGCTTTCAGTTCTTCGGCCCGGGGCGAGTCGCCCGCCTGGGCCAAGGCGTTCAGGGACCGCTCGTAAAGATCCAGGGCCCGGTCGTCATTGTGCAGGAAGAGGCTCTCCGCCAGCAGGCGGCAGGCCAGCCCCACCACCAGGGCGTCGCCGGTCCGCTGGGCTTCCACGATGGCTGTATCCAGCAGCTCCCGTTGTTCCGCCAGGGCCGGGGCGGCGACCTCTGCCTCGGTGCGGACGGCCAACAGCAGCATCAACTCGCAGCGGACGGGGTCATGGGGAGACGCCAGTTCCAGGGCCCGGCGGAAATGGCGCTTGGCCTGCTGATCGGCGCCCCACAGCATGGCCCGCCGGCCCGCGGCCAGCAGTTGCGGCACCGCCGCAGGGTCGCCGGCCGCTCCCAGGTGGTAAGCGATCTCATCGGGGTCGTCGCTGGCCGCCGCCGCCAGTCGGTGCAACTTAACCCGCTCGCTCCGGGAAAGGCCTTCGGTCAATACCTCGCGCACCAAAGGGTGGTCGAAGGAATACCCGCCTTCCTGCCGGCGGATGATGCCTTGCTGCAGGGATTCATCCAGGGCGGAATCTACCCGGTCGCCGGGCAATCCGGTGGCGGCCTGGAGGGTCTTGGCCGTGAAGGCGATGCCCAAGACCGCCCCTATGCGCAGCACCGGCAGGGTTTCCTTGCCTACTGCCGCCAGGCGCTCGGCCACTGCCTGCTTGACGGTCCAGGGCAGTTGGGTGCCGTCCGCCAGGAGGAGCTGGCAGGCGAAGAAGGGATTGCCGCCGCTGCGCTCGTGGACCAGACTGGCCCGTTCCGGGCGGCCCATGGCCCGGGCCAGTATTTTCACGGCGTTCACGTCCAGGCGGGGAAGCTCCAGCCAGCGGGCGCCCCGGCCGATCAGCGCCCGGGTCAGGGAAGCCAGTTCCCGGCGGGTGTCTAGGGATTGGCTCCGGCACGTGATGAGCAAGTGGACGGGGCTGCGGCTGTAGCGGGTCAGGCCGTGGTGGAGCAACTGTATCGATGCGGCGTCGAACCAGTGGAGGTCTTCCAGCACGATGACCGCCGGCGGCCCGGCGGTGAGGAAGGCGGCCAATTCCAAGGCCAGTTCCATGCCCGACGGGGACGGTGCTGCCTCCCCCAGGGGAGCCGGCAGGTCCCGCCGGGAACGGCCTGTGCCCGCGCTGTATTCGTGGAGAATCTGGCGCCACGGGCCGAAGGGAGGCGTTTCGTCGGGGCCGATGCCGAAGCCCATGGCCACGGGCAGGCCCATGGCCACCGCCTGCCGGCTGGCTTCCTGGACCAGCCGGGACTTGCCGATGCCCGGCTCCCCGGCGATGACGAAAATGTGTCCTTGCGACCGGTCGGCCAGGGCGGTGGTGATGGCCGACAATTCGGCCTCCCTGGCCACCAGGGGCAGCCCGGCGGTGGCGACGGCGGGCTGGTGGGCCGGCGGCAGGCTGCCGGTACGGATGCCGGCCCCATCCTCGTCACCGTCCGTGGTCTTCGTGGCGGGCACAGCACCCCTGCCCGTTGTGGTCTTAGGGGCGGGCCCAGCACCCCTGCGGGCCGTTGCCCCGGAGGTGGAGGCGGGTTTGCTGCCGCCACTCCCCTTGCTGCCGCTCAGGCCCGTGCCGGTCCAGCCGGTGCTCCCCTGCCCTTGCCGGACCCATTGGAACAGGCGCACCAGTTCGGGGTTGGGATCCAAGCCGAGCTCCCGGCTTATTTGCCTTCTGTAGGCCTTGAAGTAGCGGGCGGCCTCGTCCCTGGCGTTCAGGAAGCGGCATACCCGCAGCAGGTCGGCCAGGTTCGATTCCAGGGTGGGGTCGTCGTCCAAAATGGTGCGGTAAACGGCCAAGGCTTCTTCCCAGTGCCCGGCTGCCTTGGCTGCGGCCGCCTTCTCCTGCAGCAGCCTGAGCCGCAGATCGGCCAGGCGGCGGCGGGGTTCGGCGAAGGCGTCGTCGTAGGGGTTCTCGGGAAGCAAGGTTCCTTCATAGAGGGCCAAGGCTGCGTCCAGGGATGACGCCTCCCCGGTCTCCAGAGCCTGGGCGGCGGCCTTTTCGAAGACCAGGGCGTCCACCCACAGGCGTCCTTCCGGCTGGAGCCGCACCACCTGCTGCCGGACAACCACTGGATTGCCCACTGAGGCAGTGTGATCAGGGCCGGCTGCGCCCGCCAGGGCCCGACGTGCCGCGTGGACAACTTGGTGCAGGTTGCGGGCGGCCGCTGCGGGGGCGTGATGGGGCCAGAGGAGGTCCATTATTTGCTCCCGGTGGAGGGCATGATGGGGTGCCAGGGCCAGCATTTGCACCAACACTTGTGCCTTGCGCAGCCGCCAAGCCCTCGCCGGTACTGGATCATTGCCTATGAGAACACGGAAGCCCCCGAGCAGGCGGATGGTCAAGGTGGTGGCCGTTACAGCGTCACTCATGGGACCGTTCTTTGAGGGGCAGGTTCCCCCGGGGATGGAATAGCATATTTTGCGCCTCCGGCGAATCATTCCATAGGCGCCGGCTTTCTCCCTGCATGGCAGCAGCATCCCGGCCCATGGAGCCTGGCAAGATATGGTATTATTTTCTTAGCAGCCAAGGGAAGAGGGGGTGGTTGGCATGGCGAACCGGGCAGTGGGCATTGACACGACCGTTTGGCTGGTGACGTGGCTGAATTGGTTCATTCTGGCCAGCGGTGTCATGGCTGCCCTCGGGTTCGTCTATCTCCACTTCACGCGACAAAAGCCTGCTCTGCGACTGGTACTCCTGATCTGGGCGCTGATGGTATTGATGCCCTATGGGCTGGCGTTGGTTCCCAGTGCCCTGTTGCTGATTTTGCTTGTCCGCTACTTGCGCCCGGAGCGTGGAGGCAGTTGAGCAGCCCCTAGCTGCAGCCGCCGTGGTAAATCTTTGCCACCCGTCCACCCAGCCGGCTGAGGAGTTCGTTGGTAATGGTTCCGGCTTGGGCGGCCACCTCTTCGGCGCCCATCACCTCCCCGCCGTCCTGGCCGATCAAGGTCACTATGTCCCCTGGCTCCACTTGGGGCACCCCGCCCACATCCACCAGCAATTGATCCATGCACACGCTGCCCATGACGGGCGCCCGGCAGCCGTGGATGAGCACATGGCCCCGGCCCGCCGACAGGTTGCGGGCGAACCCGTCGGCGTAGCCCACGGGGATGACGGCGAGGCGGGTCCCTTCACCGGCGACAAAACCGCCGCCGTAGCCCACCCTCTCCCCTGCTGCCACGGGCCGCACCAAGGCCACCCGGGCCTTCCACTGCAGGGCAGGCCGCAAGGAGACGGATCTGCGCGTCCGCTCCCGGGGCCTGCTGAGTACACCGTACAGGGCCAGGCCCACCCGGACCCACCGGCCCGGCCATTGGGGGTAGTTCAGCCAACCATAAGTGCTCTGCCAGTGGATGGGCGGCACCGTTCCATGGCGGGCCTGCAGACCCGCCACCACCTGCCGGAACCGGTGGATTTGTCCTTCGGTAAAGGACACGTCCTGGGGCGCCAAGCTGTCGGCGGCGGCCAGGTGGGTAAAAAGACCTTCCACTTGGAGGCCGGCGGTGCTCATCAGCCGTATCATTTCGTTCTGCTGCCGCCAATCCAGCCCCAGCCGGTGCATGCCCGTGTCCACTTTGATATGAACCCTGACCCGCAAACCGGCGGCCCCAGCCGCCGCGGCCAGGCGGCGGCCGTGCCCCCAGTCAATGATGGTCTGGATCAGCCGGTGATGCACCATTTCCCGAACCCGCTCCGGCGCACCGTAGCCCAGCACCAAAATGTCCCCTTGAATGCCGGCCCGGCGCAGTTGGATGCCTTCATCCACCGTGGCCACGGCAAAGTCCCTGACACCCATAGGTTCCAGGCAACGGGCCACGGGCACAGCGCCATGGCCGTAAGCGTCGGCCTTCACCACGGCCATCAAGCGGGTCCCCGCCGGCAAAAGGCGGCTTAAGACGGCTGCGTTGTGCCGGATATTGTCCAGGTCGATTTCCACCCAGGCCCGGTCCGTGGGCCTCCCCCGGGCCGCGGCCCCCCTGGCTCCCGCACCCGCAATCCCCGCACCCGAAGCCCCCACAGCCCTCCCCACCACTAACCCGCTCATGGAGCCAAAGCCAACCGGATGACGTGGTCGATGATTTGCGGGAAAGTCCAACCTATGCCTTGCAGCATGTGGGGGAACCGGCTTTGGGGGGTGAAACCGGGAATGGTATTCACCTCATTGAAGACGATCTGCCCGTCGGGTGTAAGGAACATATCCACCCGGGCCAAGCCCCGGCATTGGAGCACCCGGTAGATGACCGCCGCCTTTGCCTTAATCCGTTCCGTGGTGCCGGCATCGATCCGGGCCGGCATGTGGATGCGGGAGCTGGCCAAAGTGTACTTTTCCTCGTAGTCGAAAAAGCCCGTGGGGACTTCAACCTCATCTACGGCGCCCATGATTAGGGTTTGGTTGCCCACCACGGCGCAGCCCACTTCCACACCATCCACAGCAGCTTCGATGACCACTTTGTCGTCATGGGCAAAGGCTGCCGCCACCGCTGCCGGCAAATCTTCCCGCCGGACCACTTTAGTTATGCCGATGGACGAGCCCCCCTTGGCGGGCTTGACGAACAGGGGCCCCGCCAGATGGGCCGTCCGGTCCAGCAATTCCCGGCCGGGCAAAGGTGCATGGAGCACCACGGACGGAGGTGTGGGGATGCCGGCCCCCGCCACCAGCCGGTGGGCCACTTCTTTGTCCATGGCCGCGGCGGAACTGAGCACCCCGCAGCCGACGTAAGGTATCCCCGCCAATTCCAGCAGCCCTTGTACCGTGCCGTCCTCACCGTTTTTGCCGTGGAATACGGGAAAGACCACATCGACGGGGATTTGGTGGGGCGGCTGGCCCTCCGCCAACACCAAGATGCCGCCCACACCCCGATCCGGTGGGATGATGGCCGGTACACACGATGGGTGCTGCATCCACGTGTCGCCGGCGATATTCTCCGGCGGTCCGTCGTATTTCAGCCACTGCCCTTGCCGGGTGATGCCCAGGAGGGTCACGTCATACAAATCCCGGTCCAGTCCTTGGATGACGGCATGGGTCGACTGCAAGGAGACATCGTACTCCGTTGAGCATCCCCCGAACAAAACAGCCAGCCTGATGCGGTTCACAGGTCATTCCCCCCTCCGACAGCGGTGGCTTCTGGGCCTCGTCCGGGGTGACCGGGCCTGCCGGCCAAGGCCGGCGCCAACTGCTGCCGCAGGTGGGTCCGGGCCCGGTTCAAGCGGGACTTCACCGTGCCGGCGGCACAGCCCAAGGTCTGGGCAATCTCCGTTACGGTGAGTTGATGGTAGTAATACAAGATCAATACTTGGCGGAAATGGGCCGGCATAGCCGCCAGGGCGTTCCGCACCGTCGTCGCTTCCACCCGGGCCAAAGCGGCCTCTTCGGGCAAGGTGGCCGCCCCCAGGGAACCGGGCCACAGGTCGCCCGGGGCCGCCGCCAGGGCCAGGATCCTGTCGTCCATGACCACTTCCCGGTGCCGGGCCCTAGAACGCATTTGATCTACGGCGGCCCGGCTGACGATGACCCGCAGCCACGCCTCCAGGCGGTCGGCGCTGCGCAAGGTGCCGATACGCCGGAAGGCATGGCACAAGGCTTCCTGAATGGCATCTTCAGCTCTGCCGGCATCTTGAGTAATATGCAGGGCCGTACGGTATGCAGTGGGGTACCAGTGGTGGAACAGGCGCTCCCACGCGCCGGGGACGCCTGCCTTCAGGTCGGGTACCAAGGACGCTGCTGTCATGACTAACCACATCCCTTCCGCAAAGCAGCCGGCCGGTCATCATGGTACCCGGGATGGACGTTTTAATTTGGAAGATTGCTGTAAGGTTCCCTTAAATCTTTCTTAGAAAAGTCTTAAGGTGCGCCTGGGATTGCTGCAGGTCACGGCAGGGTAACGGTGAACACCGTTTCCTCCTCGTCGCTGGTGGCTTCGATGGTGCCGCCGTGGGCGGCCACGATTTCCTTGGCGATGGCCAACCCCAGGCCGGCGCCGCCCGTTTGGGAGGAACGGGCCTGATCCAGGCGATAAAACTTTTCGAAAATGAGGGCCAGTTTTTCCGGTGGGATGGGGTTGCCCCGATTGGTGAAGCGCACCGTCACCCCCTGCTCCTCCTGCCGGTCTGCGGCGATGTGGATTTCGCTGCCCGCCGGGCTGTAGGACACGGCGTTTTTGAGAATGTTGTTGAACACCCGGGATAGCTTATCGGGATCGGCGCGGACCACCAGGTCATCGGGCGCCGTCACCACGATCCGCTTATCTTCCGGGGCCAGCAGGGGGTGAAACTCATCGGCCATCTGGGCCAGCATGTGGGTCAGGTTGATTTGTTGTTTTTGCAGCACGATGGTTTGCAGGTTGAAGCGGGTAATTTCGAAAAACTCATTGACCAGTTCTTCCAACCGGTACGCTTTTTCCAGGGTAACGTTCACATACTTGGCCCGCTGGTCCGGCGGCAGGTCGGGGCTATCGTTCAACAAGCTCAAGTAGCCGATGATGGACGTGAGGGGCGTTCTGATGTCGTGGGCCAAGTATACCACCATGTCGTTCTTCCGCTGCTCGGCCTGGGCCGCCACTTGGGCGTTGCGCAGCGCCCGCTGCTTCAAGCCGTTGAGCTGGACCTCCACGCTTTGCAAATCCGCCGGCAGTTGAATAAGCGTATCGTCATCCTGGAGCAGCGTATCCACCGAGTTCACCAATTGGTCCAAATATTCCGTGGCCTTGGCTACGGGGCGGTAGACGAGGAAAGCCACTCCCGCCACGGGGATGAGCATGTAGGCCGTAACCAGCCCGGGGAGCACGGTGAAGTAATTGTCGCCCAGCATGCGCAGCAGCAGGCGGACAACCACATTACCTACAGACGTGGACCCGATCAGGATGTACAAGCCGCCCCAAAGGCTGAGGAGGGCGACCACCTGCACCAAGGTGCTCCCGATCAGTCTGAACATAAGGCGGCGGCGGAAGTTATCCTTCAATTTTGTAACCCACTCCCCAAACGGTCTTGATGTACTTGGGATTTTCGGCCTTATCCCCCAATTTGCCCCGCAGGTGGCGAATGTGGACCATGACCGTGTTGTTGCTGCTCTTGAAGTACTGTTCGCCCCATACCTCACGGAACAACTCTTCGGAACTGACCACCTGCCCCCGCCGGGAAGCCAGCGTCCAGAGGATGGCAAATTCCGTGGGCGTCAAAGATACGGGCTTTTCGTTGAGGGTGCATTGGCGCGTCCGGCGGTTAAGCACCAAACCGGAAAAGGCGATGATCTGGTCTTCCCCTGCAGCCCGGTCGGGGTTGTAGATGGTGAAGCGGCGCAACTGGGCTTTCACCCGGGCCACCAGTTCCAAGGGGTGAAAGGGCTTGGTCACGTAGTCGTCGGCGCCCAAGGTCAGCCCGGTGATCTTGTCGATTTCCTCATCTTTGGCCGTCAGCATGATGATGGGAAAGGTATGCTCCTCCCGAATGCGGCGGCAGAGGGTGAAACCGTCCATATCGGGCAGCATGACGTCCAGGATGGCCAGGTCCAATGCTTCTTCTGCCACGCAGGCCAAGGCTTCCCGGCCGTTGCCGCACTTGAAGACGTTGAAATTCTCGTTGCGCAGGTAAAGTTCGATCAAATCGGCAATGGCTTGCTCGTCGTCCACCACTAAGATGTTGGCCGCCATGGCAATTTCGGCTCCCTTACCTTCACTGACCGTTGAGAACATAATAACGAAACATGGCAGCCCAGGTGGGCATTGCAAATAGGGCCCATGGGCTTCTTGCCGGCGGGTTGCTGTATCATGATGGGGATACGGTTGGTGGACGGCAGGCGGGTGAACCGATGCAGCCGTTATGGACCAGATCTTTCACAGCATTGACCGTAGCCATGTTCTTTCTCGCCACGGGCTTTTACCTGCTGCTCACTTCCCTGCCCCTGTACATCGTTGAGCTGGGCGGCACAGAAGCGCACGTGGGCCTCTTGGCCTTTGTCTTCACCATTTCGGCCATGGTGCTGCGCCCCTTTGTCGGTGGCCTGCTGGACCGGCTGGGCCGCCGGCAGTTCGTCCTGGGGGGCTTGCTTCTCTTCGCCATTTCCATGTTCGCCTACACCCGGGTGGTGGAACTGGTGCCCCTCACCCTGGTGCGGGTGGTCCACGGCCTCAGCTGGGCCATCACCACCACCGCCATCGCCACGGCGGCCTCTGATGTCATCCCCCGCCGCCGCTTCGGTGAGGGAATGGGCTGGTTCGGCATGTCCACCACCTTGGGCATGGCCGTGGGGCCCCTGCTGCCCGTGGCGCTGCTGCCGTACATTTCCTATCACGGCGTGTTTCTCGTGGGCTGCGGCTTGGCCGTCACTTCGCTGATGATCGCCCGCCTGGCCCAGATGCCCTTCCAGCCCAAGGAGAGGAAACCACGGGTCGTCTTGTTCAACAAGGCGGTGCTCCCGGTGGCGGCCACGGTGTTTTTCTTCGCCATGGTGTATTCGTCCATCGTCACCTTCCTGCCCTTGTTTGCCGAGAGCATCCGGGTGAACAAGGGGCTGTTCTTCACCGTCTATGCCCTATTTCTGCTGGTGGTCCGGGCCTTTTCCGGCCGGCTGGCCGACCGCCACGGGGCCGCGCCCGTCATCGTCCCCGGCCTGGTGTCGGCCACCTTGACCATGCTGGTCTTGTGGCAGACGGAAACCGTGCGGGGCATCGTCTTCGCCGCCATCCTGTTCAGCATCGCCTTCGGCTCGGCCCACCCCATCCTGCAGGCCACAGCCCTGCGCCTGGTGCCGCCGGGCCAGAAGGGCGTGGCCAACGCCACCTACATCAGCGCCTTCGATCTGGGCATCGGCCTGGGCTCCGTGCTGCTGGGGCGGATAGCCGAGGCCCAGGGCTTCGCCGCCATGTTCTTGGCCACGGCCCTCTTCGGGGCCATAGCCCTGCTCATCTACCTGTACTTCGCCCGGCGCATCGGCGGGCGGGAACTGCTCCAGGAAGCGTAACTCCGGGAAGCTGGTCCGCGGGCAGGTTTGTTCCAGGAACCATTCCAGGAACCATGATTCTCAGAAGGTCAAGGATGCGTCATATTTTGAGGACGGCATAGGCCAGGAGGCCTGCCAGCACCGCCAAGGCCAGGTTGGCCCGGCGGCTGTGGGCCAGGGCCGCCGCCGCCAGACCGGCTCCCCGGCGGAGCAGTTCTGCCGTATCGGTCTCGGGCCAGGGCGGCACCACCGCCACCACCAGGAGGGCGGTGATGATGGCGGGCGACGCCAGGGCCAGGATGCGAGCCCCCAGCCCTTCCTCGGCGGCCTGGGCGGCGGAGCCCCGCCGGGTCAAGGCCAGGCTGAAGGGAATGATCCGCATCAAGTAGGTGCCGATGGCAGCGATGAGGAGGGCGATGAGCCAGTCCAACTAAATGCCCTCCTTTTCCCCGGGCTCGGGGGACATCTTGGCTTCCCACAGGAGCCCGGCCACCAGGCCCGCCACCACGCCCACGGCCAGGCCCATTCCTGTCTTGCCCATTAGATGGAAGGGCAGGGTAGCCCCCGCCGTGGCCAGGGCCGTCACCACCGCCGGCCCCTTGAGCAGGGGCAGCAGCAGCACCAGGAAGAGCACGGGCAGGGCGAAGGACAGCACCTGGCCCAACTGGGGGAAGGCCGTCATGATGGCCCCGCCGCCGGTGGTGCCCACCCAGGTGCCCAGGAGCCATGACCCGTAGGCGGCGCAGGACAGGCCCCAAAGCCAGCCGGGGCGCTCGTGGGGCGGGAACGACTCCATCCGGGCGGCCGCTGCGGCAAAGACTTCATCGGTAAGGCCATAAGCCAGCAGCATCCGCCAGCCCCTGGACAGGCCTTGGAGCAGCGGCGCCAATACCGGGCCGTAGAAAATGTGGCGGACGTTGAGGGCCAGGGCCGTCAGCCCGACAACCAAAGGAGGCTCGCCGGCGCCCAGGAGCCCCACCAGGGCGAACTGGCTGGCCCCGGCATACAGGACGGCCGAAGTCACTACGCTCTGCAACCCGCTCAACCCCGACGAGCGGGCCGCCATGCCGAAGGCTACAGCCACGGGAAAATAGCCGAGAACGATGGGAAAGCCGGCCTGGACGCCGGCCAGCCA
>DATGRI010000003.1 GCA_035303785.1 Sphingobacteriaceae bacterium | reverse complement strand
TGATGGGCTTGGTTCTGATTCCTTATGGGTGAAAAAATGGGCATCGGCAAAATGGATGTATATAATTCCTGAGCCTATAGGGCTAGATTTTGCGTTTTCGGATCGTAGGGGTTCAAATTTTGAGGGTGAAATCAGCCCGGCTGGAACCCGATCGGCACAATTTACCCCATCAAGCCCGGCAGTTAGGCAGATATTGACCTATTCCCTAGGTGCTCCACCTATCCCCAAGTGCCAAAAACTCAAATAGTAAAGAACAAAGCCCGGATCAGATAGGTGAAACTTTGCTGAACGGCGCCGGGATGGGCAACAAAGTGACTTGCTTCAACAATCCTCCAGGGATCCGGCCAAATCTTCATACCGTTCCCCGGCAGCCCCCCGCCCGGAAAGGGAGGGCACAGGCCCATAGACGCCGCGGGTCACGCCTGCCCCGGCCCGGCGCATAGGCTGGGGCGGAGGTGTCCTATGGTACGGGTAGATCCGGTGGTGGTGGGCGACCACGTCTTCACCGGCGTGACGGTGGAACTGCCCAAGACCCGCCTCATCGTGCTGGCGACCCCCAAGGGCTACATCATGTGCGGCGCCTTGGACATCGGCCTGCTGAACGACCGCCTGGCTGAGAGGGGCATCGTGGCCGCCCGCTGCGTGGGCGTGCGCACCTATGAAGACCTGCTGAACTGCGGGGTGGAGAGTGCCACCAAGGCCGCCGAGGAACTGGGCATCAAGCCCGGGATGCCGGGCCGGGAAGCCCTGCTGCGGATGCTTTGAAGGGGGAAGGCGCCTCTTGCACGGCTCCTGATGATGTGAAGGGAGAAGGCGCCTCTTCCACGGCGGCGTAGTCCAGGGCTACGGCCACGTGCCGGGCTGCCGCCCCCTGCAAGGAGGACGCCGTAAACCCCTCAACCCCCTCCTGCACAACAGACGTGACGGGCTCGTGGGGCAGGCCGCAGGGCACGATCCCCTGGAATAAGGCCAGGTCGGTGTTTACGTTGAGGGCGAAGCCGTGGCTAGTGACCCAGCGGCTGCAGCGGATGCCGATGGCGGCGATCTTGCCCCCGGCGGTCCAGACGCCCCGCCGGCCCTCCTCCCGGTGGGCCGGGATGCCCAATTCCGCCAGGAGATTCACCAATGCTTCCTCCAGGCGGGCTACATATTGGGTAACCTTCAAGCCCCGCTCCTTCAGGTGGACGATGGGGTAGCCCACCAATTGCCCCGGGCCGTGGTAGGTGGCCAGCCCGCCCCGGTCCACGGTGTGGAGGGCGATGCCCCGGGCGGCCAGTTCTTCCCGGCTCCAGCGGATATGATGGTCCGGCGTCAGGCGGCCCATGGTGTAGGTGTGGGGGTGCTCCAGCAGCAGGAGCACATCCCGGGGCAGGTCGCCCGCGGCCCGGGCCGCCGCCAGCCCCTGTTGGAGGCGCCGGGCCTCTTGGTAGGGCATGGTGCCCAGCCGGAGGGCCAGCAGCCGCTCCCGGTCCGACCGCAGGGCCCCGGGGCCCAGCAGAGTCCAAATGTCCTGCGTCATGGTGCCACCTGCGCCCGGTACCGGTGGGCCCGGTAGGAACTGCGCACCAAGGGCCCCGACTCCACATGAACGAAGCCCATGGCCAGAGCCGTTTCCCGCCAGCGGCCGAACTCCGCCGGCGGCACGTACCGGGCTACGGGCAGGTGATCGGGAGACGGCTGCAGGTACTGGCCCAAGGTCAAGATGGAGCAGCCCGCCGCCCGCAGGTCCAGCAGGGCCTGCTCCACTTCCTCCCGGTGCTCCCCCAGGCCCAGCATCAGCCCCGACTTGATGAGGGCCGGCTCCTCCTGCTCCCGGGCCAGGCGGGCCGCCTGGGCCAGGACGGCCAGGGATCGGCGGTAGCGGGCCCGGGACCGCACCAGGGGCGTCAGCCGCTCCACCGTCTCGATGTTGTGGTTGAAGACGGCGGGCCCCGCCGCCATGACGGCGGCCACGGCCTCTTGGCTGCCGCCGAAGTCGGGCACCAGCACCTCCACGGTGGTACCGGGGCTGGCGGCCTTGACGGCCTCTACGGTGGCGGCGAAGACCGAAGCGCCACCGTCGGCCAGGTCGTCCCGGGCCACCGAGGTGATGACCGCATGATCCAAGCGCAGGCGGGCCACCGCTTCGGCCACCCGCTGGGGCTCCTGCAGGTCCAGCTCCGTGGGCAGGCCGAAGTCCACGGCGCAGAAGCGGCACGCCCGGGTGCAGACACTGCCGAGAATCATGAAGGTGGCGGTGCCGGCGTTCCAGCATTCGTAAATGTTGGGGCAGCGGGCCTCCCGGCAGACGGTGTGGATGGCCAGTTCACCGGTCAAGGCGGCCAGTTCCTGATAGCGGGGTCCGTGCTGGAGGCGCACCTTCAGCCAGGGGGGCTTGGGCAGCGGGCCGGCGCCGTTCAGGTTGGGGTCGAGGGCGGGCTCAGGCGTCACGCAGCGTCACCTTCTCCCGGAAACGGTGGCCCGGTTTAATGGGAAACTTGCCCCAACGGGCGACAACGGCTAAGATGATGACGGACATCAGGGTGGCCGGGGAGGTTGCTTCTGTGATTGTGTTCGAGATCCTCAGCAATTGGATCCTGCCCCTTTTGATGCTGGCCTTTGTCCTGTTGAGCCTCTATTCGGTGTTCAACATCGGCCGGCGGCCGTGGTAGCAGGGTGACGACGGGTCCGGGCCGGTACGTCCGGGCGCCCTTCACGGGTCCGTACCGGCAGGTCCGGAAGCCTTTCACGGCCTGATGGGCCACGACCTGACGGGCCGGGCAAAGGCAGCCCATTGACGCGACGGGACCGGGGGTTCATGCCCATGAACCCCTAGTTGTCGTCCTCCCCGCCTTTCTCCTTTCCTCCGAACAGCCGGCGATAGTCTTCCATGGTGATCCGCAGTTCCCGGGCTTTGCTGCCCATATGGGGGCCGACGAAGCCCCGCTCCTCCATCATGTCCACCAGCCGCCCCGCCCGGGTGTAGCCGATGCGCAGCCGGCGCTGCAGGTGGGAGACCGAGGCATGGCCCGCCTCCACCACCAGCCGCACCGCCTCGGGGAACAACTCGTCGTAGTCCTCCCCCGGATCGGGACCCGCCTGCTCGGCGGCAGCCAGCACGTCCTCATCGTATTGGGGCTCCGCCTGCTTGCGGACGAAATCCAGCAGGCGCCCCAGTTCCTGCTCGGAGATGTAGCAGCCCTGCACCCGTACGGGCTTGCTGGCCCCGATGGGGAAAAAGAGCATGTCCCCCTTGCCCACCAATTTGTCCGCCCCGGCCATGTCCAAAATGACCCGGGAATCGGTCTGGGAAGCCACGGCGAAGGCGATGCGGGAGGGGATGTTGGCCTTGATGACGCCGGTGATGACGTCCACGCTGGGCCGCTGGGTGGCCACCACCAGGTGGATGCCCGCCGCCCGGGCCATCTGGGCCAGGCGCTGGATGGCATCTTCCACATCTACGGGGGCCACCAGCATCAAGTCGGCCAGCTCGTCGATGACCACCACGATGTAGGGCAGCTTGTCCTCGCCCAACTGCACCCGGCGCTTGTTGTAGGTCACGATGTCCCGGGTGCCGGCTTCGGCGAAGGACTCGTAGCGGCGCTCCATCTCCCGCACCAGCCACTGGAGGGCCGAGGCGGCCCGCCGGGGATCGGTGATCACCGGCACCAGCAGGTGGGGAATGCCGTTGTAGCCGCTCAGTTCCACCATTTTCGGATCGATGAGGAGGAGGCGTACTTCATCGGGCCCTGCCTTGCACAGGAGGCTGGCCAGGAGGGCGTTGATGCATACGCTCTTGCCCGAGCCCGTGGCCCCGGCGATAAGCAGGTGCAGGAGGCCGTCCAGGTGGGTGACCACGGGCTGGCCGGCGATGTCCTGGCCCACGGCGAAGGCCAGGGGCGACTTCATCTCCTGGAATTCGGGGGCTTCCAGCACGTCCCGCAGGGGCACAGCCCGGATCTCCCGGTTGGGCACCTCGATGCCTACCGCCGACTTCCCGGGGATGGGGGCCTCGATGCGCACATCGGTGGCCGCCAGGCTCAAGGCGATGTCGTTGGCCAGGTTCTGCACCCGGCTCACCTTGATGCCCCGGGCCAATTGGAGTTCGTAGCGGGTAACGGCCGGGCCCTGCTGCACGCCGATGACCTTGGCGGTGACGCCGAAGCTGGCCAGGGTCTCCTCCAGGGCCTGGGCCTGGTGCCCCGCCCCCTTGCTCGCCCGCCGGGCGGCGCCCCGGCCCGACCGGAGCAAGGTCAGGGGCGGCCGCTGATACGGCCGGTGGGGTGCAGCCACGGCCCCGGCAGCACCGGCGGCACCGGCACCGGCGGCCCCGGTGGCGGCGGCAGCGCCTGCCACCGCCCCTTCCCCGGTTTCTCCACCGGCGCCCGGCATGCCGTTGGCGCCCAAGGCGCCGTTGGCCTCGGTGTCGTGGTGGAGGATGACCCGGGGCCCGCTGAGGGCGGCCCGGGGATCCTCCCAGTAAGGATCGTCGCCTTCCGGTTCATCGTGGGGTTCGTCGCCCGCCGCGGCGGCCTCAGGCTCGTCCCCGTGGTCATCTGCCGAATCCTCTTCTTCTACCGTTTCAAACAGGAAATCGCCCATCCGGGCCCAGCCCCGGCGCAGGACGGGCCCGCCGCCCTGGACCAAGCCCCGGCCGGCGGCGGCTACCGACAGGCCGGTTACCAAAACCAGGGACACCAAAGCGCCGATGATGACCACGATGGTCCGGCCGGTGGGTCCAACGGTATGAAGCAAGGCCCAGCTGAAGATGCCCCCCAGGAGCCCGCCGCCGGCCCCGGCCATCCCTTGGGTCAGGGCCGTCTCCCCCGGAATGCCCCGGTGGAGGAAGGTGGCCAGCACCAT
This sequence comes from Sphingobacteriaceae bacterium, assembly GCA_035303785.1. Lineage (GTDB taxonomy): Bacteria > Bacillota > Sulfobacillia > Thermaerobacterales > RSA17 > DATGRI01. The sequence continues at coordinate 20,255 of DATGRI010000003.1, read as the reverse complement.
CAAACCCAGCAGGGTGCCCCACCACCGGCGTCGGTCGCCGGCCAGAGGCTTGCCCGCCAGGACGGCCATCCCGGCGATGCCCACCAGGCCGGGTACCACATAGCGGCCGCCGCCGAACAAGGCGGACAGCACAAGGCGCAGTACCCGGCCCACGGCGCCGGTGCCGTCTCCCACCAGGGATGTATAGCCGAACAAGGCGAAGCCTACCATCAGGAGGCCGGCCACTTCCCGCCGCAGCCGCTCCCCAGTCCCGGCGAACCAGGCGCCCAAAGGTCCCCGCACCTGCCTTTCATGCACCTAAGGGTACCAGCAAGGTGATCAATGCCAAAACCCAGCAATAAAGGGCAAAGGGCAGCAGTCGCCCCGCCGCCAGCAGCGACAGCAGCCACCGGATGGCCAGGTAGCCGCTGGCCGCCGCGGCGGCAAAGCCCACCAGCAGCGGCCCCGCCGGCAAGGAGGGCGCATTGCCCGTCAGCACGTCGACCCCGTCCAGCAGGGCCGCACCGGCGATGGCCGGTATGGCCAGGAGGAAGGAGAAGCGGGCGGCGGCGGCGGCCTCCACCCCGGCCAGCAGGGCGGCCGTCACCGTGCTGCCTGAGCGGCTGATGCCCGGCACCAGGGCCAGCCCTTGAAACAACCCGACCCACAAGGCCCTGCCCCCGTCCAGATCGGCGGCGGGCGGGGCACCCGCCGGCACCTGGCGGCGGGACAAGGTCCGGTGGGCCAGCAGCAGCAGCACCCCCGTCACCAGCCAGCCCACGGCCACCCAGTTCAAGGAGGTGAACAGGAGGGCCAGCTGCCGGCGTCCCAAAAGCCCCAAGAGGGCGGCGGGCACCGAGCCGATCAATACCAGCAGAAACAAGCGGGAATGGGGATTGCGCCAAAATTCCCGGCGGCCCCGGGGGCCGGTCAGGGCCGGCCCCGCGCCTGCCGCCACGGCCACGGCCATCTGCCATATTTCCCGCCGGTAGACGGCCAGCACCGCCAGCAGGGTGCCCAGGTGGACGGTCACCTCGAAGGTTATCCCCGGCAGTTCCAGTCCCAGGAGGCTCTGGACCAGGACCAGGTGCCCGGAACTGGACACCGGCAGGAACTCGGTAGCTCCCTGGACGACGCCTAAAATCAAGGCATGCCACCAGGAAAACTCTGATCCCGTCAAAGGTGCCGTCACCTTCCTCCGTGTACATCAGGGACATTCCCGCCGGTGACGGCCAGGTCCTGCCCGGGGGCGGGAAACCCAGGGGCAATAAGGGTTCGGCGGCATGGGCCTGCCGCTGCCGTCTGGGTTAAGGTAGTTGGGTTCCGGGGAAATATGCCTCGTTCAGATAGTCCAGGGGGTCGGTGGAAATGAGGCGGGCCACCTGCCGCCGGCCGTCCCGCCGGTCCACCAGCAGGATCCGGTGGCCGTCGGTGATTTCCCTTTCGTCCCGGTGGACCTGGTCCCAGCCGGCCAGCCACTGCTCCGGGGGCATGACGGTCCAGATGAGGCAGGCGGGCACGGGCATGGGGCCGGGGTCAAACACGGCGGCCGCCCCCCTCCTCCTTCTGCCCGATGAGGCGGCGCAGGGCGGCCAGGGCCCGGTCCAGGCCCCCGACTTCGTCGATGAGGCCCTCCCGCACGGCGTCGGCCCCCACCAGGACGGTGCCCACATCCCGGGCCAACTCCCCCGTGCGGAACATGATCTCCCGGAAGCGCTCCTCGGTGATGCGGGAGTTTTCCACCACGAAGCCGATGACCCGGTCCTGCATCCGGTCCAGGTATTCATAGGTCTGGGGCACGCCGATGACGTAGCCGTTCATCCGCACCGGGTGGACGGTGATGGTGGCCGTCGGCGCGATGAAGGAGGCATGGGCAGCCACGGCGATGGGCAGGCCGATGGAGTGGCCCCCGCCCAGCACCAGGGAGACCACCGGCTTCTCCAAGGAGCGGATAAGTTCGGCGATGGCCAGGCCCGCCTCCACGTCGCCGCCCACGGTGTTGAGGATGACCAGCAGGCCCTTGACGTCGGGGCTCTGGTTGATGCCCACCACCTGGGGCAGGATGTGCTCGTACTTGGTGGTCTTGGTCTGGCTGGGCAGGTGAAGGTGGCCTTCCACGTGGCCGATGATGGTCAGGGTGTGGATCTCCGACTTGGCCCGGGCCGGCGGCTGGGCGGCGCCGAATTCCTTGACCGCCTCCCGGCGGGCCTCGTCGCCGCCGTCGTCGCCGGGCCCCTCCCACGGGTCCACTGTGCCTGGAGCCAAAGCCGTCCCCCCATGTCCACGCCGAACCCGGCCCCTTCCCCCCCTCCTCAGGGGCGGCGAGCCGGGGTGCGGCTTTTAGCATGCCTCCCGGGGAGGGCCCTAATGCGAAGCAGGCCACCCGGGGGGGTGGATGGCCTGCCGCTGTGGCGGGGGCTTGGCCCCTTCAGATTTCCAGAATGATGGGCAGGATGAGGGGGCGCCGGTGGGTGCGGTTGTACAGCATGTCCTGGAGGGCGTCCCGCACCTTGTTCTTGATGGCGGGCCACTCCACCACCTGCCGCTCCCGGCAGGCGTCCACCACGCTGATGACCAGTTCCCGCACCTCTTCCAGCAATTCTTCCGCTTCCCGGACGTAGACGAAGCCCCGGGTCAGCACTTCGGGCCCCGACAAGATCTCGCCGGTGTCCTTCTTCAGGGCGCACACCACCACCACGATGCCGTCCTTGGACAGGTGGCGGCGGTCCCGCAGCACCACGTTGCCCACGTCGCCCACGCCCAGGCCGTCCACGTAGACGGCGCCGGCGTGGACCCGGCCGCCGATGCGCCCCTCCTCCCCGGAGAACTCGAAGACGGAGCCGTTTTCGCCGATGAGAATGCGCTCCCGGGGAACGCCGACGGATTCGGCCAGCTGGGCATGGTGGATGAGATGCCGGTACTCGCCGTGGACGGGGATGACGTAGCGGGGCCGCAGCAGGTTGAGCATCAGCTTCAGTTCTTCCCGGCTGCCGTGGCCCGACACGTGGACGCCGGCGTGGGAGCCGTAGATGACGGTGGCTCCCTGGCCGAAGAGGCGGTCGATGGTGCGGTGCACCAGCTTTTCATTGCCCGGCACGGGGGTGGCGGCCAGAAGCACCGTGTCCCCCGGCAACAGTTCCACCCGGCGGTGCTCCGCTGCCGCCATGCGGGACAAGGCCGACATGGGCTCCCCTTGGCTGCCGGTGGTCAGGATGACGCTCCGCTCCGGCGGCAGCTTCATCAGTTCCTGCAGTTCCACGATGACGCCCCGGTCCTGCAGGTAGCCCAATTCCCGGGCCACCGCCACCGTCTCCTCCATGCTACGGCCCACCACCGCCACCCGCCGGTTGAACTGGTGGGCGGCGTCGATGGCCTGCTGGAGCCGGTGAATGTTGCTGGCGAAGGTGGCCATGATCACCCGGCCGGGAGCCTGGCGGAACACCTCGGTGATGGTGTGGCCCACTTCCCGCTCCGACGGGGTGAAGCCGGGCCGTTCGGCGTTGGTGCTGTCGCCGCACATGGCCAGCACCCCCCGGCGCCCCAGCTCCACCAGCCCATCGTAGTCGGGCCCCTTGCCGTCCACCGGGGTTTGATCGAATTTGTAATCGCCGGTGAACACCACCAGCCCCGCCGGCGTTTCAATGCCGTAGCCGACGGCGTCGGGAACGCTGTGGGTGACCCGGACGGGGAATATGCGGAAGGGTCCCAGGTGGAACCAACGGCCCGGCTGGATTTCCCGGGAGTCCTGGTGAAGTTCCAGCTTGTACTCTTTCAGCTTGGCTTTGACAATACCCAGGGTGAACCGGGTGCCGTACACCGGCACCGGCAGGTCCCGCAGCAGGTAGGGCAGGGCCCCCACGTGGTCTTCGTGGCCGTGGGTCAACAGCACCCCGGCTACTTGCTCCTGCCGCTCCAGGAGATAGGTGAAGTCGGGGATGACCACGTCCACGCCCAGCATTTCATCGTCGGGGAAGGCGAGGCCGGCATCCACCACCAGCAGGGAATCCTTGTAGGCGACGACGGTCATGTTCTTGCCGATCTCGCCCAGGCCACCCAAGGGTATTATTTGCAGTTTTTCATGGGCAGGCGAAATGGTCTACTGCACCTCCAGCTTTTGCAATACAGCAGTGCAAGTTCGTATGGATGATCGGTTCAGTTGCCCGCTGCCGGGCCCATCTGGGCCAAGGTTTCCCGGAGGAGGGCGATGGTCTCGTCCCGGGGCTCCGCCAGGGGCGGCCGCAGGGGGCCCACATCCAGCCCCTGCAGTTTGACGGCAGCCTTTACGGGACCGGGATTAGTCTCCACAAACAGAGCCCTAAATAACGGCGACATGTGCCGGTGGAGGCGGGCCGCCTCATCGGTGTCGCCGGCCACGAAGGCATCGATCATGGTGCGGATGCCGGGAGCCACCACATGGCCCGCCACGCTTACCACGCCCACGGCGCCGATGGCCATCATGGGCAGGGTGTTGCCGTCATCGCCGCTGTAGACGTGGAGCCGCGGCGCCCGCACCAGGATTTCCGTCACCTGGTCCATGAGGCCCGAGGCCTCCTTGACCCGCTGGATGTTGGGAAAGTCCTCGGCCAGGCGGGCTACGGTGGCCGGCAGCAGGTTGACGGAAGTCCGGCCCGGTACGTTGTACAGCATGATGGGCAGGTCCACGGCCTCGGCCACCATGGCGTAATGCCGGTACAGCCCTTCCTGGGTGGGCTTGTTGTAGTAGGGGGTCACCAGCATCAGGCCGGTGACGCCCAGGGCCGCGGCCTGCTTGGACAGCTCCACCGTCGCCACGGTGTCGTTGTTGCCGGTGCCGGCCCACACTTCAGCCCGGTCACCGACGGTCTTCAGGACGGTCTCGTACAGAGCCAGTTTCTCAGCGGCGGTCAGGGTGGGCGACTCCCCCGTGGTGCCCGTGACCACCAGCCCTTGGTTGCCTTGGTCCACCAGGCGCTGGGCCAGCTGGGCCGCCCGCTCCAGATCCACCTCTAAATTGTCGTTGAACGGCGTCACCATCGCCGTGAGGAGTCGCGCTCCGTTGAAAGTACCGGCCCCTGTGTCGGCAGCCAATGACTTCACTCCCCTTTAGCCGGCCCGCAGCATTCCCCGGGCGAAGAGGGCCTCGGCGATTTGGACGGCATTGGTGGCCGCGCCCTTGCGCAGGTTGTCGCTGACGATCCACAGCCAAAGGCCGTTGGGTACGCTGGGGTCGCGGCGGATGCGGCCGACGAACACCTCGTCCCGGCCGGCGGCCGTCAAGGCGGTGGGGTAGCCGCCCGGCTCCCGCCGGTCCATGACCACCACGCCGGGCATGGCCTCCAGGGCCCGGCGGGCGTCCTCCTCGCTCAAGGGCCGCTCCAGTTCCACCAGCACCGCCTCGGAATGGCCCACCATCACCGGCACCCGGACGGCGGTGGCGGTGATAGCCAGGTGAGGCAGGCCCAGGATCTTGCGGGTTTCAGCCATGATCTTCCATTCTTCCTTGGTGTAGCCGCCGTCGGCAAAGTCATCGCACTGGGGGATGACGTTGAAGGCGATGGGCACCGGGTAAGGGCCCAGATCCAGGTCGTCGTCCCCCTCCCCCTCCTCGTCGGCGGCCAGGCGCCGGTTGGTCTGATTGTGGAGGGTATGCATAGCTTCGATGCCCGAACCGGACACCGACTGGTAGGTAGAGACGATGACCCGACGCAGGCCGGCGGCCTGGTGCAGGGGGGCCAGCGCCATGACCAGCTGGCTGGTGGTGCAGTTGGGGCTGGCGATGATCCCCTGATGACCGGCCAAGGCGCTGCCGTTGATCTCGGGCACCACCAGGGGCACCCGGGGGTCCATGCGGAAGGCGCTGCTCTTGTCGATGACCACGGCGCCCTGCTGGACGGCCGCCGGGGCCAGTTCCTGGGACACCTTGCCGCCGGCGGCCATGAACACCACGTCCATGCCCGCCAGGGCTTGGGGTTCCGCCGGCTGCACCGTCAAAGGCTTTTCCCGGAAGGTGACGACCCGGCCCACCGAACGCTTGCTGGCCAGGGGCTTCACCTCCGCCAACGGCAGACTGGATTGGGCCAGGATTTCCAGCAGGTGGCCGCCTACCAAGCCCGTTGCACCGACTACAGCCACACGGATGCCCTGCATGTGTCTCTTCCTCCTGATTAAATTACAGTATTAATGTTTAAACTCTATCATGGGCACCCCCGCGGCTCAATGTCCGTCCCCAATTACAAAGGTCCTTGCAGTATGGGCTGTAGCTGCCTTCCCGCCAAGGCTGCAGCCAAAGTGGGGATCATCAGGTCCCAGCGGGCGGTGATGCTGGTGGGCTTGCCGTGGGGATCGTCCTGGCCGAAGGGGATGAAGTAGACGTTCCTTGCCGCCAGCAGGACCGCCAGGTTGCGGGCGTTGAGGCCCAGGATGTCGTTGCTGGTGATGCCCAGTACCACCGGCCTGCCGTTGCGCAGCTGGGCCTTGACGGCCATGGTGACCGCCGAGTCGGTGATGGCGTTGGCCAGCCGGGCCAAGGTGCCGCCGGTGCAGGGGGCCACCAGCACCACATCGCACAGCTTCTGGGGGCCGATGGGTTCCACGTCGGGAATGGTGGTCCACGGCTCCCGCCCCGTAATGCGCCGCAGGGCCCCCGCCCACTTCTCCCCGTCGCCGAACCGGGTGGCGGTGGTGAGCACCGATCGGGAGACGATGGGATAGACGTGGGCCCCCTGCTCCACCACCTGGGCGACCCAGTCCATGGCCTGATCCAGATGATGATGGGATGCACAGATGGCGAAGCCTACCCGCTTTCCCGCCAGGGCGCCCATCAGCCGCCGCCCTCCTTGACGGCGGCCGCCAGGGTCGGATGCCGCCCTCCCGGATCCGGCAGGGGCACTTCCGCCAGCAAGGTGTGGACCATGTCGTGGAGGATGCGGCCTGCGGTGCGGGGCGACACTCGGCCGGGAATGCCCAGGGGCCAGCACCAGATGAGACCCCGCCGCTCGGCGTAGGCCCGGTCCACGCCCCCCGGCTCCGAAGCGATGTCCACGATGACCAGGTCGTCGGGGCAGGCGTTGAGGACTTCCCGGGTCACCACCAAGGCGGGCACCGTGTTGAAGATGAAAGAAGCGTCCGCCGCCTGGAGGGGCAGGTCCTCCATGGGAGCGGCCTGGAGGCCCACGGCCAGGGCCGCCGCCCGCTGGTGGGGGGACCGGGCCGCCACCCACACCCGGGCCGCCAGCCCCTGGAGCCGGTGGGCCAAGACCTGCCCGGTCCGGCCGTAGCCGATGACGATCACCTTGCTGCCGGCCAGGGTGACGTTGGCGGCCTGGATGGCCTCGCAGATGGCGCCTTCGGCCGTAGGCACGGCATTCAGGAGGGCGAAGTCGTCCCGCTCCAGGAGATCGATCAACGTGTGCCCCCCGGCGGCGGCGGCTTCCCGCACCCGGGCGTCGGGCTTGCCCATGATGACCAGGCCCCGGGGCGGCAGGGCCCTGACGGCGGCCTCCAGGGCGGCGGCCGCCTCGGGCTGCCAGGCCCGCACGGGGCCCAGCAGCACCTGGCGCCCGGCGGCAACACTCACCCCATCCTTGAAGATGCGGGGCGGCTGGGGCACCCGCACGCCCCGGACGGGCAAGGGGCCCGCGTAAGCCACATCAAAGCCCCCGGCGGCCAGATCGACGGCGGCGTACCATTCCCTGGCATCGCGCCCTAAGACACCAATCCGCGGTTTGAACAAGGGCCGCACCTCCTGGCAGGGATAACGGGGAAGGCGGCCCGCGGCCACAGGCTCCCCCCCTCTTGCTGTCCCAGTATATGGGCCCTGGGGGAGAGCCGTGACCAAGGCTCCCGGCCGTGGGCGGTGCTTCTTACACGGCCGGCTCCTGGTCGGCGAACACGGCCTCCAGGTCGGTGATCAACCCGCGGAACTGGTGGACGCGGCGCACGGCCAGCACGACCCCCGGCCCGAAGGCGTCCCGGGACACGGTGTCGTGGCGGAGGGTGACGGTTTCGCCGTCGCCGCCGAAAATGACGGCGTGGTGGGCCACCAGGCCCGGCAGGCGCACGCTGTGGGTGGGCACCGGCCGGCCGTCCCACTGGGAGGCGATGGCCTCGCCCAGGCGCAGGGCGGTGCCCGAAGGGGCGTCCACTTTGGTGGCGTGGTGCATTTCGATGATTTCCGCCTGGTGGAAGATGCGGGCCGCCTCTTTGGCCATGCGGAACAACAGCAGCGCTCCCAGGCAGAAGTTGGGGATGATCATGGCGGCCAGGTCCCGGCTTTCGGCGGCGGCCCGGATGGCCTCCAGATCGCTGGGGCCCATGCCCGTGGTGCCCACCACGGCCCGCACCCCCAGCTCCAGGGCCGTCAGGGTGTGCCCCGGCGCCGCCTGGGGGTTGGTGAAGTCCACCAGCACATCGGCTTTCGTCTCCTCCAGGGTGCCGGCCAGGTCGTCGGAAATGGCCACACCCACGGGGCCCAGCCCCAGGACTTCACCCAGGTCGCTGCTCACCCGCCCCCGGGCTACGGCGCCCACCACTTCAATCCCGTCGGCTGCAATCAATGCCCTGGTGATGGCGCTGCCGGTCTTGCCCGTGGCTCCCGCCACCACCACGCGAATATTGCTCATATAAATGGGCCTCCCTCCCAAACAGTCCGGAGGTCATTTTCTCACCCGCCGAACCGGACCCCTCCTGGGCCGCCGCCGCCCTTGGCCGGGAAAAAGGCGAGGGGACGGCTGCAAAGGCCGTCCCCTAATGATATGGCCGTATCAGGTGCCTTAGGCAGGACCTCAGTGGGTTTCCACGTCCTGGGCGCCGTGCCGGCGCAGGATGTCGGCCGCTTCATCGGCCTTCCGGTCTTCGGACCGGACGACGCACAGCACCCGGCCCTCCCGGATGCGGCCCTCGTAATGACGGCCCCGCTCGGCGGGAATGCCCCAGTCCATGAGGCCGCCGGCGATGCCGCCGGTGACCGCCCCCGACAGGGTGGCCGCCAAAGGTCCGGCGGCCAGGATGGGACCGATGCCGGGCACCGCCAGGGCCCCGGCGGTGGCCAGCAATCCGGCGCCGGCGCCGATGCCGGCTCCCCAGCCGACGCCGTCACCCACGCCGTCGGCGGACATCTGGGTTCCACCCCGGCCGGCGGACATCTGCTGCTGGCTGCGGCCGCCGCCGGTGCCCCCCTGCTGCTGCCGCCCGCCTTCATCCCGGGCGACGATGGAAATCTCGTTTTCGGCAAAGCCTTGGTTCCGAAGGGCGGATACGGCTTCCTCCGCCTTTTGCCTGGAGTCGAAGGTGCCGATTACTGTCCTGGCCAACCACATCACCTCCCCTGGTAGTTTGACCGGGAGGCCGATGGGTATGCGGGAGCCCGCCGGGGCAGGCTGTGGGAAGCAGTCAGAAACGGAACGGTTCGGGGGTGGGGGCCACGGCGGCGAGAGACAGGTGATCGGGGTCCAGCACCTGGCCCGCCAGTTGGACGATGTCCTCCTGCCCCAGGGCTTCCACCCGGCGGATGATGGCGGCCGGCGCCGGCACCCGGCCCAGGAGGAGTTCGCTCCGCCCCAGGCGGCTCATCCGGGACTCGGTGCACTCCAGGCTCATGAGGAGGCTGCTCTTGATCTGCTCCTTGGCCCGGGCCAGTTCCGCCCCGGTGATGCCGTGGCGGCGGATGGCGTTGAGTTCCGCCATGATGAGGTCCAGCACGGCCGGGGCCGACCGGGGGCTGCTGCCGGCATAGATGCCGAACACCCCCGTATCCCGGTAGGCGGCCTGGAAGGCGTAGACGGAGTAGGCCAGGCCCCGCTCTTCCCGGACGGCCTGGAACAGCCGGGAACTGGGCCCGCCGCCGATGAGGCTGCTCAAGACCAGCAGGCTGTATCGGTCCCGGTGGTTGATGGATCGCCCTTCGGTGCCCAGGCAGAAATGGACCTGCTCCGTCTCCTTGACCCGCACCCGGCGATCCCGGCGCAGGCCGGGGCGCTTAGAGGCGGCCCCCGCTTCAGGCCCGCCGCCCGCCGGTTCCGGCCGGGCTTCCCGGGCGGGCCAGGAGCCCAAGAGGCGGTGGGCCAGTTCCTCCACCACCAGGGGGTTCACGGCGCCGGCCACGGCCAGCACCGTGTTGCCGGGGTGGTAATGGGCCCGGTAAAAGGCCAGGAGGTCCTCCCTGGTCAAGGACTTTACGTCGCCGGCGGTGCCGATGATGGACCGGCCCAAGGGGTGGGAGCCCCACAGGCACTGGGCCAGCAGGTCGTGGACCAGTTCATCGGGGGTGTCCTCGTACAGGCTGATTTCCTCCAGGATGACACCCCGCTCTTTTTCGATGTCCCCGGGATCAAAGCGGGAGTTGAGGAGGATGTCGGCCAAGAGCTCCATGGCCAAGGGCAGGTGCTCGCCCAGGGCCCGGATGTAATAGCACGTGTACTCCTTGGTGGTGTAGGCGTTCATGTCGCCCCCCACCGCGTCGATGGCCTCGGCCAGGTCCCGGGCGGAGCGGGTGGCCGTGCCCTTGAACAGCAGGTGCTCCAGAAAGTGGCTGGCGCCGGCTTGGCCCGCCTCCTCACAGCGGGACCCGGCCCCGACCCACAAGCCGACGGCCACGGAGCGCACGTGGTTGATGGGTTCGACGATGAGCCGCAGACCGTTGGGCAGCACCCGCCGGTACGGCTCGGCCCAATTCAACGGGGACACCGGTACCTCCCCTTAGGGAAAATGCAATGTCCCCCTTCGCCGGGGGACGCCGCACCGTAATTTCGTCAGGTTTGCCTTGCTACCCTTCTGCCTTTTTCAACCCATCACCGGTTCCGGGGAGGACCGCCGGGGCGCCCGCCCCTGCCGCCGGGACCGCGCCCGCCGGGGCCGCGTCCACCGGGGCCGCGCCCGCGCCCGGGACCCCGTCCATCGCCGCGGCCGTTGTCGGCCGGTGCCCGGGAACGCACGGCTCCGGGCTCCACATCCAGCAGGGCGGCCATGGGGCCCGTGATGTTTTCCTGCTCCCGGATGCCCGGGTCGGCGTTCACCACATCCCGCCGGGAGAGGTTCACCCGGCCCATGTCGTCGATTTCCACCACCTTGACGGCGATGGTGTCGCCCACCTGGACGAAGTCCTCCACCCGGGGCACCCGCTCGTTGGCCAACTGGGAGATGTGGACCAGGCCTTCCTTGCCGGGGAACAATTCCACGAAGGCGCCGAAGTTGAGCATGCGGGTCACCTGGCCCAGGAAGATCTCGCCCACTTCCACCTCCCGGGTCAACTGCTCGATCCACTGCTTGGCCCGGGCGCCGCCCTCGGCATCGTAGGAGGCGATGAACACCCGCCCGTCGTCCTCGATGTCGATCTCCACCTTGCACTCCTTGATGATCTTGTTGATCATCTTGCCGCCGGGGCCGATGACGTCCCGGATGCGGTCGGGATCGATCTGCATGACGATGATGCGGGGCGCGTAGGGGCTCAGTTCCGGCCGCGGCTCGGCGATGACCTCGGCCATCTTCTCCAGGATGAACAGGCGCCCTTCCCGGGCCTGGGCCAGGGCCTCCTCCATGATGGCCCGGCTGAGGCCGGCCACCTTGGTGTCCATCTGGATGGCGGTGATGCCTTGGCTGGTGCCCGCCACCTTGAAGTCCATGTCGCCCAGGAAGTCTTCCACGCCGAGGATGTCGGTGAGGACCACCACCTGGTCGCCTTCCTTGATGAGGCCCATGGCGATGCCCGCCACGGGAGCCGCCAGGGGCACGCCGGCGTCCATCAGGGCCAAGGTGCTGCCGCAGACGCTGGCCATGGAGCTGGAGCCGTTGGATTCCAGCACCTCCGACACCAGGCGGATGGTGTAGGGGAAGGTCTCCTCGTCGGGCAGCACGGGCAGCAGGGCCCGCTCCGCCAGGGCGCCGTGCCCCACTTCCCGCCGGCCGGGGCCGAAGATGGGCCGGACCTCACCGACGCTGTAGGGCGGGAAGTTGTAGTGGTGCATGTAGCGTTTGAACTCCTCGATGTGGCCCAGGCTGTCCAGCATCTGCCGGTCTCCCACGGCGCCCAGGGAAGCCACCGTCAGCACCTGGGTCTGGCCCCGGGTGAACAGGCCGGCCCCGTGGACCCGGGGAAGCATGCCCACCTGGCACCAGATGGGGCGGATGTCCCTGGGGCCGCGCCCGTCGGGACGGATGCCCTCCCGGACGATGGAATCCCGCAGCAGGGTGCGCTCCAGTTCGTTGAGGGCGGCCTTGATGGCCTTCTCCTCTTCAGGGAACTGCTCCAGCAGTTCTTCCTGGAACTTTTCCTTCACCTGGCTTATGGCTTCTTCCCGGGCGGTCTTGTCTGCCTGGCGCATGGCGGCCAGCATTTCGTCCCGGGCGGCCTGCTCCACGGCCTCCTTGATCTCGTCGGGCACGATGAAGCGGGTGATCTCCATCTTTTCCTGCCCGATGGCGGCCGCGATCTCCACCTGCCAGCGGCAAAGCTCCTTGATGTGGACGTGGGCCGCTTCGATGGCGTCCAAAATGACGCTTTCGGGCACCTGGTTGGCCTCGGCCTCGATCATCACCACGGCATCGGGGGTGCCGGCCACCACCATATGGAGATCGCTGGCATCCCGCTGGTCATGGGTCGGGTTGATGATCAGCTGCCCATCCACCAGGCCCACCGACACCCCGGCCATGGGGCCGTTGAAGGGGATGGGGCTGATCTGCAGGGCCAAAGAGGCGCCGATGATGCCGGCGATTTCGGGTAGATGGTCGTCGTCGTAGGAGAGGACCGTGCAAATTACCTGGACATCGTTGCGCATGCCCTCGGGGAACAAGGGCCGGATGGGCCGGTCGATGAGACGGCCCGCCAGGATGGCTCTTTCGGTAGGTCTGCCTTCCCGGCGGAAGAAGGAGCCGGGAATGCGGCCGGCGGCATACAGCCGCTCCTCAAAATCCACCCGCAGGGGGAAGAAATCCAGGTCGGGACGGGCTTCCCGGGATGCGGTGGCGGTGACGAGACAGACGGTGTCGCCGTACCTGATGAGAACCGAACCTCCGGCTTGCCGCGCCACCCGGCCGATGTCCACCGTCAGGGGACGGCCGGCCAGGTCTATTGTGCTTGTGTAATGGTCCAAACCTCTGCCTCCCTCCAAGATAAAGGGCGGGAAAACCCCGCCCCCGGCCAGCTGTATTAACGGCGCAGCCCCAGCCGTTGAATCAAGCTTTGATACCGAGCCGGTTCCGTGTCCCGCAGGTAGTTGAGCAGGCGCCGGCGCTTGCCCACCATCTTGAGCAGGCCCCGGCGGGAGTGGTGGTCCTTCTTGTGGACCCGCAGGTGCTCCGTCAAGTCCCGGATCTTCCGGCTCAGGATGGCCACCTGTACTTCGGGCGAGCCCGTGTCCTGCTCGTGGGTCCGGAACTCTTCAATGATCGCCCTTTTCACTTCAGGCTGCAAAGCCACAAGCTACACCTCCTCTTAAAGCTATCCCCGACGGGCCAAGAAGACCGTGCGCACTGACCGGCGCGGGAGGTGCCAACGGCCATCCTCGCCCGTGGTTCACAGAGCGATTCTAACACACCGCCCCATAGGGCTCAATTTAAGGGAACAGGCACAAATATTTCTCATCGGCGGGCGGGGCCGCCGCCAGGGCCTCTTTGGCCGCCGCCACGTCCCGGGCCACCTGGTCCAGCAGGGCCTGGGCGCCGGGGAAGCGCATCTCGTCCCGCAGGCGGCGGATGAAGGCCACCCGGATTTCCTTGTCGTACAAGTCGCCTTCCCAGTCCAGCAGGTGGACCTCCAGGATGGGGGTCTCAGCCGCCGGTGTGAAGGTGGGCCGGGTGCCCACGTTGGCCACCCCGGGGATGACGGCGCCGTCCACGCACACCCGCACGGCGTACACCCCTTTGGCCGGCCGGGCCCTGCCCGGGGGCAGGTCTATGTTGGCCGTGGGTATGCCCAGCCGGCGCCCCCGTCCGGGGCCCCGCACCACCCGGCCGGTGATGATGTAGGGCTGGGTGAGGAGGTGGGCCGCCTCGTCCACCCGGCCGGCGGCCACCAGGCGCCGGATCAAGGTGGAGGAAATGGCCCCCTGCTGCCAGGGCAGGGGCTCCACCGTCACCACTTGGCAGCCCGTCTCCGGCGCCAGTCGGCGGATCAAATCGGCGCTCCCCTCCCGGTTGCGGCCGAAGCGGAAATAGGCGCCGCCGTACAGCCGCCGTACCCCCAGGCGCTCCACCAGCACCTGGCGGACGTAATCCTCGGCGGAGGTGGCGGCAAACTCCCGGTTGAAGGGGATGACCTGCAGGATGTCGATGCCCAGCCCTTCCATCAGGTAGGCCCGCTCCGCCACGGAGGTCAGCAGAGGCGGCGCCTGATGGGGCCTCAGCACCTGGAGGGGATGGGGATCGAAGGTGATGACAAGGGACGTGACGCCGTCCCTGCGGGCTTCGTCCCGCAGGCGGCCCAGCAGGGCCCGGTGGCCCCGGTGGACGCCGTCGAAGTTGCCCATGGCGGCGTAGGTGGGCCGGCGCTCCGGGTCCAAGGGGTCAAGGCCGATACGGATCTGCATACTTCCTCCATGACGCCGTTGGGGTTTCACGAGCATTGTACCTCGTGGGGGCGCAGCAGCACCTGCCGCGGCCACAAAGCCAATTTGGCCCCGCCGGCCCCTTTTGTCAACCGGGGCCGGGCCACGGCCACCAGCCGGCCCGCCCCGTCCAGGAGCCGCACCGCCTCGGCCCCCGCCACCCCGGCGGGCCATTCAGCCGCGGGCCGGGGCCCCAAGGGCCGGCCGTGGGCGGCGGCCCGGGCCTGGTCGGGCGCCAGTTCCACGGCGGGCAGGAAGGCCACCGCTTCGGCGGGCGGGATGAGGAGTTCCCGCCAGGCCGGCGTCTCTCCCACCCCCGGCAGTTCGTCCAAGGTCCAGGCCCTATCGGTGTCCCAGGGTCCCACCGCCAGGCGCAGCAGGAAGTGCAGGTAGGCGCCGGTGCCCAGCCGCCGGCCCCAATCCCGGGCCAGGGAGCGGATATAGGTGCCGGCGCTGCAGCCGATGTCCACCAGGGCCCGGGGCCGGGCTTGGTCGTGGTGCCATTCCAGGAGCCGCAAATAATGCACCGTTACGGGGCGGGCCGGTGCCTCCACCTGCTCGCCCCGGCGCACCCGGCGGTAGAGGGGCTGCCCGCCCACCTTCACCGCCGAGGTGGCGGGCGGCACCTGGGTGATGGGGCCGGTGAACTCGGGGAAGATCTCTGCCAAATCCCGGGCAGTCAGATGGCCGGCGGGGCTGCGGCTCACCACGGCCCCCTCGCCGTCGCCGGTGTCGGTCTCCGTCCCGAAGACCACCAAGGCCCGGTATTCCTTGTCCAGGGCCATGACATAGTCCGACAGGCGGGTGGCCCGGCCCGCCAGCACCAGGAGGACGCCGGCGGCGGCGGGATCCAAGGTGCCGGCGTGGCCCACCTTGGTGCCCTTGGGCAGGCGCCGCCGTATGAAGGAAACCACATCATGGGAAGTCATGCCCGGAGGCTTGAGGATGTTCAGCATGCCGTCCAGGGCCGGTCTCTCCCTGTCGCCGTCACGCCCCAGCGCCTGTGCCATCAGGGGAACTCAAACCTCCCCCGCTGCCGCCGGTCCCGCCTCGTTGAGATGCTCCATCACGGCGGCCAGGGCCACCCGGACGGCCTCGTCCAAGGGTCCGGGCAAGGTGGCGCCTGCGGCCCGGCGATGGCCCCCGCCCCCCAGCCCGGCGGCCACCCGGCCCACGTCGGCCCATTCTTTGGCCCGGAAGCTGATGCGGATCTGGTCCCCGGGCTCTTCCATGAAGAGGAGGGCCACCTCCACGCCTTCGATGCTGCGGGCGTAGTTGACCAGGCCTTCCGTTTCGGACCTCTGGGCCCCGGCGGCGGCCAGCATGTCACGGGTCACCGCCAGCCAGGCCACCCGTCCCCCGGCCTCCAGGCGCACGCTGTTGAGGGCCGCCGCCAAAAGGCGGAAGCTGCTGGCGGACATGGATTCGTACACCTGCTGGGCCACCTTGGCGGGGTTGACCCCCTGCTCCACCAGGTAGGCGGCGTACCGGAGGACCCGGGGTGTGACGCTTTCATAGCGGAAGGAGCCGGTGTCGGTCATGATGGCCGTATAGATGGCCTCGGCGGCCTGCAGGCTGATGGGCACCCCCAGGCCCCACAGCACTTCCAGCACCATTTCCCCCACGCTGGAGCGGCCGGGGTCCACCCAGCGGGCATGGCCGAAGCCCGGATTGGTGCCGTGGTGATCGATGTTGATCCACAGGGGAATGGTCTCAGCCAGGGCCAGGGACGCGCCCAGGCGCTCGGGGGATGCCACGTCGGGCATGATCGCCGCCTCGAAGGCGGTGCCGGCCAGGTCGCCGGCCTTCTGAATCCCCTCGGTGCCCTGCAGGAAGCGGTATACGGCGGGAAAGGAGTCCTCCGCCACCACAGTGGGCTGGGCGCCCAAGCGGCGGAGGGCGTCGGCCAGGGCCAGGGAGGAGCCCAGGCTGTCACCGTCGGGATTCTGGTGGAGAAAAACGGCCACCCGGCTCCCGGCCAGCCGGCGCAGGGCCTCCACCACTTCCCGGCAGCCGCCCCACTCCCCCTTGCCGCCGGGCCCGGTGGCCTCTGGGGACGCCATCAATCTTTCTCTCCTCGGCCGGCTTCATCACCGTCGTCTTCCTGCTCTTCGGCCAGGCTGCGCAGCAGCTGGGCGACCCGGGCGCCGTGGGCGATGGAATCATCCAACTGGAAGTGAATCTCCGGGGTGTAGCGGATCCGGAGCCGCTTGGCCAGTTCGGAGCGAATAAAGCCCCGGGCCTTGGACAAGGCGGCGAAGGTGTCCGCCCTTTGATCCTCATCACCGAAAACGCTCACGTAAACTTTGGCATGGCGCAAATCCCGGGAGACATCCACCGACACCACCGAGGCCATGCCGATGCGGGGATCCCGCATGACCCGCAAAATCTCGCTCAACTCCTGCTTGATGGCCTCGGCCAGCCGCTCCTGACGCACGCTCATCCTGCCACCCCCGGCCCCACCCTACCGGTGCTCCATGGAAACTTCTTCGATAATGATGGTGTCTTCCCGGTCCAGCCAGTTGACCACCGACTGGAGTACCGAATCGGCATGACGGCCTTCGCTGCTGACGCAGGCAAAGGCCAGCACTGCATGGCGGTGGCTGTCCTGCCGGTCCACCTCGGCCGCGGCCACTTGAAACTGGCGGCGGGCCCGCTCCAGGACGCTCTTGATGATGCGGCGCTTGTCCTTCAAAGAGCGGATGCCCGGGAGCGCCAGGTGCACCGTGCAGACCCCCACCACCACCGGCTACCCCTCCAGGGTGCGCTTCACTTCCTCGTAGACGTAGACTTCCAGGATGTCGCCTTCCTTGATGTCGTCGAACCGGTCGATGCCGATGCCGCATTCGTAGCCGGCCCGGACCTGGCGCACATCGTCCTTGAACCGGCGCAGGGAGGCGATCTCGCCTTCGTGGATCAAGGTGCCGTCCCGGACCACCCGCACATGGGCTCCCCGGCGGACCTCACCGTCGGTGACGTAGCTGCCGGCCACCACGCCGCCGCCGGGGATGCGGAACACCTTGCGCACTTCCACCTGGCCGATGACCACTTCCCGCTGCTCGGGGGCCAGGAGGCCTTCCAGGGCCTTGCGCATGTCATCCAATACCTCGTAAATGACCCGATAGGTGCGGATTTCCACATGCTCCGCCTCGGCCAGCTTCCGGGCGGCGTTGTTGGGGCGCACGTTGAAGCCCACCACCACGGCCCCCGCGGCCGAAGCCAGCATGATGTCGCTTTCGGTGATGCCGCCCACGGCCCCATGGACCACCTGGACCCGCACCTCGTCGGTGCCCAGCCGCTCCAGGGCGGGCCGCAGGGCCTCCAGGGAGCCCTGGACGTCGGCCTTCAGGATGACCCGCAGGTCCTGGTCGTCGCCGGCCTTGGCCCGGCGCTGGAATTCTTCCAGGCTGACCACCCGGGCGGCGGCAGGCTCGTCATCCCGCCGCTCCAGCTGGAGCCGCTCCGCCGTATCCCGGGCTTCCCGCTCGTCGGCCACCACCTTCAGCAGGTCGCCGGCCTGGGGCACGTCGGAAAAGCCCAGCACCTCCACGGGGGTGGATGGCCCGGCCTCGCTCAGGGAGCGGCCCTTGTCGTCCAGCATGGCCCGCACCCTGCCCCAGGTGGTGCCCGCCACGTAGGCGTCGCCCACCCGCAGGGTGCCCTGCTGCACCAGGACGGTGGCCACAGGCCCCCGGCCCCGGTCCAGCTGGGCGTCGATGATGGTGCCCACCGCCGGGGCGTTGGGATCGGCCTTCAGTTCCAGGATGTCGGCCATGAGGAGGATCATTTCCAGCAGTTCGTCGATGCCCTCGCCCTGGAGGGCGGAAACGGGCACCATGACCGTGTCACCGCCCCAGTCCTCGGGGATGAGGCCGTGGTCGGCCAGCTGCTGCATGACCCGCTCGGGCTGGGCCGTGGGCCGGTCCATTTTGTTGATGGCCACGATGATGGGCACGTCGGCGCTGCGGGCGTGGTTCATGGCTTCCACCGTCTGGGGCATGACCCCATCGTCGGCGGCCACCACCAGGACCGCCAGGTCGGTGACCCGGGCGCCCCGGGCCCGCAGGGAGGTGAAGGCCTCGTGGCCGGGGGTGTCCAGGAAGACGATGGGGCGGCCGTTCCACTCCACGGTGGAGGCGCCGATGTGCTGGGTGATGCCCCCAGCCTCGCCGGCGGACACGTGGGTCTGCCGGATGGCGTCCAGCAAAGTGGTCTTGCCGTGGTCCACGTGGCCCATGACCGTCACCACCGGCGCCCTGGGCTCCAGTTCCTCGCCGGCGCCCTCCTCCAGGATCTCCTTGGTGGTAAGGGCCGTGGCCGCCCGCTCTTCATCCTCGACGATGACGTCCACGTCGAATTCCTCGGCCACCATGCGGGCCGTGTCGGTGTCCAGCTGCTGGTTGATGTTGGCCATGATGCCGCGCATCATGAGGGTCTGGATGACCCGGGTGGCGGGCAGGCGCAGGCTGTCGGCCAGTTCGCCCACCGACAAGGGTCCCGTAAGGATGAGTTCGGAGACGCTGGGGGTGTCTGCGGCTTGACGGCGCTCCTCCACCCCGGCCCGGGCTGCGGCGGTCCGTCGCCGGCTGCGACGGCGGCGTCCCTGGGGACCCCCTGCCGGGCGCTGGCCTGTTGCCCCTCGCTGCTGGCCCCCGGGCTGCCCGCTGCGGCCCGGCGCCTGGGTCGTGCCTGCGGCGCCGCGGGCCGCCGTCCCGCCGGCCCCCCGGGCAGCCGTGCCACCGGTCCCGGTGCGCTGCCCCTCAGCCTTGCGCCCCGACGCGGGACGGGCGGTGCGGCCGGACCCCTTGGCGGCCCGGCGGCCGGTGGTCTTGGCGGCGCCGGCAGCCTTGGTTCCGGCGGCCTTGGCCGGTGATCCTCCCGCCTTGCCTTCCTTGGGCTCGGCCGCCTTGGCCGGCTGCAGGATGGCCCGGATGCGGTCGGCCACCTGGTCGTTGATGGTGCTCATGTGGTTCTGGATGTCGATGTTCAAATCTTCCTGCAAAACCTTAAGGACGCGGCGACTCTCCACGCCCAGCTCCCTTGCCAGTTCGTACACGCGGATGTTTTTGCTCATGAAGGACACCCCCAATGGCGAGGCCCGCACGGCGCAATTCCAGCGTTAAAGGCCCCCGGGCCACCGCCAGCACCGCCCGGGGGGTCAGCCCGACGGCATGGCCCAGCTTCGCCATGGAACCTACCACTAATAAAGGCATTGAAGCCTGCTTGGCCCTGCGGGTGAACCGCTCCCGGGTCCCGGGCCCGGCATCCCCGGCCAAGATCAGCAGGCCGCCTTTGCCCGATTGGATCAGTTTGTCTACAGCTGCATGTCCCGCCGCCAGCATGCCGGCCCGCCGGACCAGGCCCAGGAGGTTGTAAAACCGCTCCTCGGCTTCGCGGGCCTCGGGATCCTGCTCACCCGCCACCGCCGGCGACTCCTTCGGCAATCTCTTTCAGTTGCTCCCGCAACTGGTCCAAATCGATCTGGTCGGGATCGGCCTTAAGCCGATCCGTCAGGCGCCCCAAGGTCAAAGCCCGCTCGACGCAGGCCGGGTCAGGGCATACGTAGGCACCACGGCCCGACAGTTTGCCCGTCTTGTCCAGAACCACCGGCCCCGCCGGGGTGCGCACCAGGCGCACCAGCTCCCTCTTCGGCCGCACGGTGTTGCAGCCGATGCACGTCCGCTGGGGCACATGCCGTTGTCTGCCCATAATACCCACCTCCCCGGCCCGGGATCAGGCCACGGGATGATGCTGCCTCAG
>DATGRI010000002.1 GCA_035303785.1 Sphingobacteriaceae bacterium | reverse complement strand
GCGACCGTAGCTCCACCTGGCTCCTCTGCTCCCGCACCTGGGCCAGGGCTTCCCGGGCGGCGGTCACGGCGGCCCGGGCGGCGGCTTCTTCCGCCGGGCCCGCTGCCGAGGCGGCCACCCGGGCCTTAACCTCCTCCAGGGGGATCTGGAGCAACTGGCCGTTGAAGGGCGAGCGGATATCCACGGGGTCGGCGGCTTCCACCACGCCCCGGGCCTGGACCGCGATGGCCAAGTCCCCTTTGCCCACGGGCTGGACTTCCACCGGGGGCAGGGCCTGCACCCTGCCCCGCAGGAAGCCGACACCCACAATGAGCACCAGCACCGCCAGCCCCAGAACCAACAGCCACCGTCGACCCTTGCGGAAAAACCCCATACTACAGCCCCCTGACTAGCGTCAACCGGATGCTGCCCACCTCGGCTCGGGCCTTAACGGGTACACTGCCGTCACCCAGTTGGAAGCCGGCGAACACCGACGGCCCCCGCCGCTCCACCGCGGCGTCTATGCCGTCCACCTGCAAATCACCCATGGTGGTGGAAAGATCCACGTTGGCCGGGACGTCCGCCGGCACTTGGATCTGGATGTCGCCCACCTTGGCCGTCACGTCCACCGGGCCCGACACGTTCTTCAACTGCACATCGCCCACGTCGGCCGTCACCATGACGGGGCCCGCCAAGCCTTCCACCATTACCTCGCCCAGGTTGGCCGCCACCGTGGCGCCCATCTGCCGGGGCACCGTCACCTCCAGGTCCAGGGCGAAGGAGGGGTCGGGCCCCATGCCCCTTTCCCCTTCCCGCATGGTCAACACCATCTCGTCGCCCTGCTCCTGCAATTCCAGCTGCACTTCCTGGGCCACCCGGATGGCCTCGGCTTCGTTGACGCCCCAGGCGACGACGGTGGCCTGGGCCGTCACCTTGGGGTCTTCATCCTCTTGCGCCGCCACGATCCGGACGGAAGACACGGTGGTTTCCACCCGCAGGCTGGTGGCAGCCGTCACCGGCTCCGCCACCGTCACCGTTTCCCGATGGGTGAAGCGGGCGTTGAAGGACCAGGGGCCCCGGAAGCCCCTGTGCCATGGTTCCCGCACCAGGTCCGCCAGTTCCGAGCCCACGGGGAACCAGGAGGCCAGCCAGCTGGTGACGGCCAGAACACCCGTCAGCAGCAGGACCACCACCAGGCTGAACCCGTCCAGCCGCTGCCCCTGGCCGTTTTTCCGGCTGCGGATGACCATCTCCGCCCCCAGGAGGATGAGGAGAAGGGGCCACCAGCGGATCAAGGCAAGGCCGTTCACCAAGTTCAAGTTGTGGGCCAGGAGCCCCAGGCCCAGGGCGATCATGGCCACCGCCAAGGTTATGCGACCGACGCCGCCCATCATCCCGCCACCTCCCCGGATGACTCTTCCTGCCCGCCGGTCTCGGCAGACTCCACCGGCTCAGGCTCAGGGGCTGCCGCTGCCCCTTCCTCTCCCCGGGGCCGCTGCTGCATCAGCAGGTACACGCCCAAGGCTATGACCACCATGGGCACCATCACGGGCGCCAGGAAGCGGCGCAGGGCCGGAAAGCCGATGGTGTAGCTGAAAAGCCGCTCCAGCAGGGTCAAGCCGCCCAAGGCGATGAGGACCCAGCCCCAAAGGGATCCCCTTTCCAGCAGCCGGTCCACTTGGATGATGGGCCGGTCTTCTACCACCCGGTTCTCCTTCAGGCGCCGGGAAATCTCCAGGGCGTCGAAAAAGCTGTAGAACCAGGTGGCCGGGGCCACCACCATGGGCCAGAATTCCCGCAGGAAGAACAGGTGCTGCGACAAGAACAGGCTGCCGAAGAAGAGCACCATCAACTGGATGCCCTTCTGGGTCAGGCCCATGTACATGTGGCCGGCGCCGGGCACCAGGGCGAACAAAAAGGACAGGATGGGCGATGGTTTGCGGTCCGGGGGCACCGGAGCGCCGCCCCCGGTACCGCCGCCCGCCGGCGGCGGGCTCTCCGTGGTCAAATCTCTTTGCTCCTCCGTCATGGCAGTCTCCTCATCTCCCATGGAGTTGTCACCAGCCGCGGAATGCTTGCACCCATCGGGCCAAGGCGTCCATGCCCTGGCTCACCACCAGGTCGGGGCCCTGGCGGAACAGCAGTTCCAGCAGGGAGGCCAGCCGTTCGGTGAAGACGGGGTCGGCCCCGGGGGCCGTCAAGTACATGAGCCCCAGGACGGCCGCCGCCGCCGTGCCCAGGTTGATCCACGTGCCCGCCGGGATGGCCGGGCGGCGCGCCTTGGCCGGCGGTGGGGGGATGGCTGCCGGCCCCAGCGGGACGTCGCCTTCCGGCGGCCCTGCACCGGGCGGCTCCACCGGCACACCCGCCGACTGCAATCCCGCCAGGAGCCGGTCCTGGAATCCGGGCAAGGGCTCCACCGGGGCGGCATCCAGGTCCAGCAGGCTCTGGACCCGCTGGATCTCCGCCAGGGCCCGCCGGCAGGAGCCGCACCGCTCCAGATGGGCGGCCACGGCGGCAGGATCCCAGTGGTGCCATTCCCCCCGGGCGTAGGCCGGCAGCAGGGGAAGAACGTCTTTACACCGGTTGGCGGCCAATGTCTTCACCTGCCTCCAGGCAGCGGAGGTGGCTCGCCAGCAGCTGCTTGGCCCGGTACAGCCGGGTGCCGACGGTCCGGTGGCTGATGCCCAGCACCTCCGCCACCTCCTTGTAGGAAAGCTCATGATAGTAGTGCAGGACGACGGCTGCCCGGTAGCGGGGCGGCAGGGCCGCCACCGCCTGCCGCACCATGCGGCTCCGGTCGCGGGCTTCCACTTCCTCCTCGGGAGTGGGGGCGGTCCTTTCAGGCCCCTGGGCCGCCTCTTCCCACCAGCGGCCCCCGTCGGCCCGGGACGCCCCATCCCCCTGGCCTCCCCGGCCGGGGGGTAGGGCGGCCAGCACCGCCCGGCGGCGCCGTTCCCGGCGGCGGCACCAATCTAGGGCCAGGTTGGTGCTGATGCGGTACAGCCACGGCCTGAAGGGCAGTTCCGGCCGGTATTGGGGCAGGGAGCGGTAAGCCCGCAAAAAAGCCTCCTGGACCAGGTCCTCCGACTCCTGGACGTCCCCGGTGATGCGGGTGATTTTGTCCAACAGGCGGCTGGCGTAGCGCTGGACCAGAGCCCCGAAGGCGTCAGGGTCTCCTTGACGGGCCGCGGCCGCCAAGGCTTCGTCGCCGGGCTGGTTCGGCTGCAATGGTCCACCTCCACCGGTTCCGTCTATCTCTCCTGTACGTCCGGGAACGAAAGACTACTTCAAAATCGGGCAGGCTGTTCTGCGGGGACTGGCGGGCCGGGGGAGACCCTCAAGGAGCCGAATCGCCGGAACTATTGAAGTCATCGTCGTAGAGCAGGCCCCGGTTCAGGGCGTCGGCCACGATTTCCTGCACCCGCTCCCACAGCACGGGAGCCCCTTCCGCCATGGTGCGGTTGCGGGCCAGCACCTGCCGGGCCGTGATGCCGTGGCGCCGCCACGGGTAGCCCCCGTTGCGGGCGTTGAGCAGGATGGGCATCAGGCGGTCCACGGCGGCGGCAAAGCGGGCTTCGGGCGTCTGCCGCGCCTCGAATTCCTCCCACAGGTCCCGGCACCACCGGGCCTGGTCGGGGGGCAGCAGCCCGAACAGCCGCCGGGCCGCCTCCTCCTCCCGCTCCGCCTTGGTCTCCGCCGCCTTCTCATCGTAGACGAAGGTGTCGCCGGCATCGATTTCCACCACATCGTGGATCAGGAGCATGCTGAGGACCTTGGCCATGTCCACGGGCTCCCGGGCGTATTCCGCCAGGATCATGGCCGCCGTCGCCAGGTGCCACGAGTGCTCGGCGGAATTCTC
Organism: Sphingobacteriaceae bacterium; assembly: GCA_035303785.1. Lineage (GTDB taxonomy): Bacteria > Bacillota > Sulfobacillia > Thermaerobacterales > RSA17 > DATGRI01. The sequence goes on along the minus strand of DATGRI010000002.1, from coordinate 59,246 downwards.
CCGCCGGGAGCCGTCCAGCAGCAGGTTTTGCCGCCGGATGTTTTTCAATTGGTCGATGGCCAGGATAAAATTCAACTGCCGGTCAAGCCGGTCCATGGCAAAAAATCAACTCCCACGCCGGCGCCCCTTGCGCTCACGACCCAGTATATCTTGTGATTAATGGGGGGCAAGGGAAGTATGTGCCCGGTGCCGTATAATGCCATGAGCGAACCATCGTGTCCCCTTTAGGAGGTCCAGCCCTTGTCGTTCGAGGAACTGCGTCGGGTAGATCCGGAGATCGCCAAATGGATCGAGATGGAGGCCGCCCGCCAGGCGGACAACCTGGAGCTCATCGCTTCGGAGAACTTTACCAGCCAGGCGGTGCTGGAAGCCACGGGCGCCATTTTGACCAACAAGTACGCCGAAGGCTACCCGGGCCGGCGGTGGTACGGCGGCTGCAAATATGTAGATGAAATTGAAGGGTTGGCCCGGTCCCGGGCCTGCGCCCTCTTCGGGGCCGAGCACGCCAACGTCCAGCCCCACGCCGGCAGCCAGGCCAACATGGCGGCCTACTTCGCCACCCTGGAGCCCGGCGACACCATCCTGGGGATGGACCTGAGCCACGGGGGCCACCTGACCCACGGCAGCCCGGTCAACTTCTCCGGGCGCCTTTTCAACGTCGTTTCCTACGGCGTCAACCCCGAAACGGAAGAAGTGGACTACGACAAGCTGGCGGAACTGGCCCGCACCCACCGGCCCAAGATGATCGTGGCCGGCTGGAGCGCCTACCCGCGGGTCTTGGATTTCGCCCGGTTCCAGGCCATCGCCCGGGAAGTGGAGGCCCTCCTCCTGGTGGACATGGCCCACTTCGCCGGCATGGTGGCGGCGGGGCTTCATCCCAACCCGGTGCCCTACGCCGACATCGTCACCTCCACCACCCACAAAACCTTGCGGGGTCCCCGGGGCGGCTTCATTTTGACTTCCAAGGATCTGGCCCAGGCCATCGACCGGGCCGTCTTCCCCGGTATCCAGGGCGGGCCTTTGCTCCACGTCATCGCCGGCAAGGCCGTCTGCTTCAAGGAAGCCTCCACCGAGGAGTTCCGGGCCTACCAGCGGCAGGTGCTGAACAACGCCAAGACCCTGGCCGCTGGCCTGGCCCAGCGGGGCTTCCGCCTGGTCTCCGGCGGCACCGACACCCACCTGATGCTGGTGGACCTGCGGCCCATGGGCATGACGGGCCAGGAAGCCGAAGCCCTCTTGGACGAAGTGGGCATCACCGTCAACAAGAACACCATTCCCTTCGACCCCGAGCCGCCGGCCCGCACCAGCGGCATCCGCATCGGCACCCCGGCCATCACCACCCGGGGCATGGGGGAAGCCGAGATGGAAGTCATCGCTGATCTCATCCACCGGACTTTGACGGGGCGGGGCTCCGGGGCGGAGCAAATCCGGCAGGAAGTGGCCCGGCTGGTGGCCGCCTTCCCCCAGACCACCCCTATCGCCGCCGCCCAGGTGTAAGGCCCGGCATAAAGGAGCGGAGCCATGGCCGACCCGGTGAAAATTCTTGTCTTGGACGGGCCCAACCTGAACCTGCTGGGGGAACGGGAGCCTGAGGTGTACGGCAGAACCACCCTGGCGGACATCCACGGGCAGCTGGCCCGGCGGGCCCAGGAGCTGGGCGCCATCATCGACACCTTTCAGTCCAACCATGAAGGGGCTTTGATCGACCGGCTCCACGCCGCCCGGGGGCAGTATGACGGGGTCATCTTCAACCCCGGCGCCTTCACCCACTACAGCATCGCCCTGCGGGACGCGGTGGCGGCCTGCGGCCTGCCTACGGTGGAAGTCCACCTGTCCAACACCCAGGCCCGGGAGGATTTCAGGCACCGGTCCGTCATCGCCCCGGTGGCCGCCGGGCAGATCGCCGGCTTCGGGCCCTTGAGCTACCGGCTGGCCCTGGAGGCCCTGGTGGCCATGGCCCGGGAGGACTCCCGGCCGCCGGGGGCGGGGGGAGGATCGGGGTCATGAACCGGCAAGGGCAGGACAAGGCCGTGGACACGACCCCCCGCCTGGCCCGCCTGCGGGAGCGCCTGGGCCAAGAAGGGCTGGACGCCCTCTGGGTGACGGGGGCCACCAACCGCCGCTACTTGAGCGGCTTCACCGGCTCGGCGGGCTCCCTGCTCATCACCGGCGACGCAGCCCTCCTCATCACCGACGGCCGGTACATTACCCAGGCCACGGCGGAGGCCCCCGCCTTCACGGTGGTGCGCCACGGCACCAAGATGCTGGACACTTTGGCCCAGCAGGTGGCAGAACTGGGTGTCAAGGGCCTGGGCTTTGAGGCGGAGCACCAAACGGTGGCCTTTTTCCACCAGGCCAAGGCGGCCCTGGACGGGGTGGAGCTGGTGCCCACCCAAGGTCTGGTGGAAGGGCTGCGCATGGTCAAGGATCCCGAGGAACTGGCCCTCATCCGTCAAGCGGCCCAGATGGCCGACGCCGCCTTCAACGCCCTCCTGCCCGACATCCGGCCCGGCGTCAGCGAGCGGGATCTGGCCTTGGCCTTGGAATTCGACTTGAAAAGCCGGGGGGCCCAAGACCTTTCCTTTCCTATTATTGTTGTCTCCGGCCCCCGTTCCGCCCTGCCCCACGGGCGGCCCACGGAGCGGGTGCTGCAGGCCGGGGACCTGGTCACCTTCGATTGGGGCTGTGTGTGGGGCGGCTACTGCTCCGATGTGACCCGCACCGTAGTCATAGGCGAACCGACGCCCCGCCAGCGGGAAGTATACGACACGGTGCTGGCGGCCCAGTTGGCCGGGTTGGCTGCCTTGCGCCCGGGCGTTACCGGCCGTGAAGTGGATGCCGCCGCCCGGGAGGTCATCGCCGCCGCCGGCTATGGCGAGAATTTCAGCCACGGCTTAGGTCACGGTTTAGGGATGGACGTGCACGAAGGCCCCCGCCTGGCCGCCGGCTTCGACCAAGAACTGCAGCCGGGCATGGTGGTGACGGTGGAGCCGGGCATTTACATTCCCGGCTGGGGCGGGGTCCGCATCGAAGATTTGGTGGTCATTACCGAAACGGGCTACGAAATTCTTTCCACAGGAGTAACCAAAGAACTGCTGGTTTTATAACGGCGGGCGGAAGGCTGCAGCCTCCGGCCGGACCAAGTTTTGTCCGCAGGGAGGATGGGATGGATGCGCGCCCTTGGTTTGACCGACGCCGCCAACCCCCAAATACAGTTTGTCGATATCCCCGTCCCCGCAGTGGCGGCCCACGAAGTGCTGGTGCAGGTCCTGGCCGTGGCCGTGGGTCCCCACGATCGCCGGTACTTGCCCCAACAGGCCTCCTACCCCTTGGCCTTGGGGGCGTCGGGCGCCGGCGTCATCGCGGCCGTAGGCGATGAAGTGCAAGGCTTGGCCGAGGGCGATGCCGTCCTCTTCACCAATACCCCCATGACCAAGGGCGGCGCTTGGGCCGAATATGCCGTAGTGCCGGCGGACCGGGTGGCACCGAAACCCGACGGGCTGGATTTCGTGGACGCCGCCGTAGTGGCCGCCGCCGGCCCGCAGGCCATGGCGGGGCTGGAACATTTGTCCCTGGAGCCCGGCAAGCCGGTGCTGGTCACCGACGCCGCCGGCGCCGCCGGCATGCTGGCGCTGCAGATCGCCGGCGAGAAGCGGTGCTGGGTGCTGGCGGTGGCGCCGCGGAAGTTCCAAAATTTTGTCCGCTCCCTGGGAGCCCAGGCGGTGTTCAGCCCCGACAACCCCCGCTGGCAACTCCAGGCCCGGGAGTTTGCCCTGGGGGGCATCCCCGGCGCCCTGGCCCTGGCGCCCGGCAGCAGCGGCCTGTGCCTCCAGGCCCTGCGGGACGGCGGCACTTTGGTCGTTTACGATGACGACCGGCCGGCCCCGGAGCGGGGCATCAACATTGTGGCCATCCACCGGGAAGCCGTGGACGCCCGGCACCTGGCCCAACTGGCGGAAGATGTGGCCCGCCAGCGCCTCCTGGTGGCCGTGGACCGGGTCTTCCCCTGGGACCGGGCCCTGGAAGCCCTGGCCCGGGCCGAATCGGGCGAGGGCCGGGGCCCCGTGGTGCTGACCCTCCAGGAATAGCGGCCCGGCCCGCTCCCTGCATGGAATCCCTCCCCGCAGGCTCTCCTTGTCAACGGTTTGTCCTTCCGATACCATTCGTCTCGGACGACCCTGGGCCGCCGCCCGGCCCGTCGGGCCTGCCCGGAGCCGGGACGGGCGGTGGGGCGGATAGATGGGGGAGGGGAACCCATGGTTTCCACCAATGATTTTCGCAACGGCACCGTCTTCGTCTTGGACGGGGCCGTCCATGTGGTGCTGGAAGCCGAGCACGTCAAGCAGGCCCGCGGCTCCGCCTTCGTCCGGGCCAAGATCCGCAACGTGGAAACGGGCGCCGTGGTCAGCCGGACTTTCCGGGCCGGTGAGCGGCTGCCCAGCGCCCGCATCGACACCAGGCCCATGCAGTACCTGTACAGCGCCGACGGCCAATACCACTTCATGGATACGGAAACTTACGATCAGATCAGCCTGTCGGCCGACGTCCTGGGCGAGGGCGTCAACTTCCTGAAGGAAAACACCGTAGTGGAAATCGCCATGGTGGACGGCCGGGTCATCGGCGCCCAACTGCCCACTTCCGTGGAACTGGAAGTGGTGGAGACGGCCCCCGGCGTCAGGGGCGACACCGTCAGCGGCGGCTCCAAGCCGGCCAAATTGGAGACGGGCGCCGTAGTCCAGGTGCCCCTTTTCGTCGAGCAAGGCGAGGTCATCCGCGTAGACACCCGGACCGGAGAATACATCGAACGGGTTTGATGCAGTAATGGTCCTGGCAGGCAAGGTGCTGGCGGCGGCCGTCCTGGCCGCTGCCGCGGTGACCCTGGCGGCGGCGGGCAGCTACGCCTTGACCGGCCGGCCGTCAGGGTTGAAGGTGGCCAGGATCGGTGCCTTCGCAGCATGGGCGGCGGCCACGGGCGCCGTGGGCCTGCTGGTGGCCGCCCTCCTTCTGGACCGTTTTGAACTCCTTTATGTGGCAGCCAATTCCGAACGGGCCATGCCTTGGTATTACAAGGTGGCCGCCCTCTGGTCGGGCCAGTCGGGCTCCCTGCTCCTCTGGCTGTGGCTGCTTACGGGCTACCTGGTCCTGGTGGCCCGGCGCCGCCCCCCGGCGGTGCGGCACATCTGGCCCTGGGCCCTCACCCTGTTTGCCGGGGTGACCCTTTTCTGGGCCGCCCTGACCGTCTTCGTGGAAAACCCCTTTCGGGTCACTTCGGTGGTGCCCGTCGACGGCAGGGGCATGAACCCCCTGCTGCGCCATCCGGGGATGCTCATCCACCCCTTGATGGTCTACCTGGCCTACACGGGCTTCACCGTGCCCTTCGTCTTCGCCCTGGCAGCCCTCATGGGCCGCCGGCCCGATACCGCCTGGTTCCGTTACACCCGGCGCTGGACCGTCTCGGCGTGGGCCTTCCTCACCGTGGGTATTTTGGCCGGCGCCCAGTGGGCTTATGACGTCCTGGGCTGGGGCGGCTACTGGGGCTGGGACCCTGTCGAAAACTCATCGCTCATGCCGTGGTTGACGGCCACGGCCTTTCTCCATTCGGCCATGGTCCAGGAGAAGCGGGGCATGCTGAAAAACTGGAACCTGCTTCTTATAGTGGCCACCTACGTTTTGTCCCTGGTGGGCATCTTGATCACCCGCAGCGGGCTGCTGGCTTCGGTCCACGCCTTCGCCCAGTCGCCCATCGGGCCTTGGTTCATCGTCTACCTGGCCCTGGTGTGCGCCCTCACCGTCTACCTGGTCCTGGACCGGCGCCACCTGCTCCAGGGGCGCCATCAAATTGAAAGCTATCTTTCCCGGGAAAGCGGCTTTCTGGTCAACAACCTGCTCCTGGCCGGGTCGGCCTTCACCGTTCTGTGGGGCACCTTGTTTCCCCTGGCGGCCCGGGTGTTCGGCCGGGAGATCAACGTGGGCGCCCCCTACTTCAACCGGGTCAACGGGCCGGTGTTCCTGGCCCTGGTGTTCCTGACGGCCGTGGGGCCCCTGCTGGCCTGGCGCCGGACCCAGGCCGCCTCCCTGGGCCGCCGCCTGGTGATCCCCGCCTTCGTCATGATCCACGTCATGGTGTCGGTGCTGGTGTGGTACCGGGACGGCCAATGGGGCGCCGCCCTGGGCTTCGGCGGCGCCGCCCTCATCCTGGCCGTCACCTTGCTGGAGATGTTCAACGCGGCAGCGGCCCGGGTGCGCCAGGGGGAGCCCTGGTGGCGGGCGCCCATCCGCCTCATGGTGCTCCAGCCCCGGCGCTACGGCGGCTACATCGTCCACCTGGGCCTGGCCCTGCTGGTCATGGGCGTGGTGGCCACCCAGTACTACGCCCGGCAGGTGGACGTGGGCCTGCTCCTGGGGCGGGAGGCCCAGATCGGCCGGTACTCCTTGGTTTATCAAGGGCTGACGGAAGAGGAGCACCACGGGGTGCCCTCGGTGTACGCCGAAGTCCTGGTGCGGGAGGACGGCCGGGATGTGGCCATCCTGCGGCCCGCCCGCCGCTTCTACCCCCGCCACGTGGACACCATGGGCCCCGTCAGCGAGGTGGCCGTCATGGGCAACTTGAGCCGGGACCTGTACGTGGTCCTGGGCGGCTGGGAGCCCGACGGGACGGTGGCGGCCTTTCAGATTCACTTGAATCCCATGGCGGCGTGGATTTGGATCGGCGGCTACGTCATGGTGGCGGGCAGCGTCCTGGCCCTGTGGCCGGAGCGCCGCCCGTGGCAGGGGGAAGAGGACTACATCTTCGCCGACCTGGCGGAACTGGATCAGGACTTCGCCGCCGGCAAGATGGACGAGGAGACTTACCGCTCCCTGCGGGCCGAACTGCTGGAGCAGGCGGTGGCGGCCCTGCGGCGGCAGAAGGATGGCGGCGGTGGTGATGGCCGTGGCTGACCCGGGGCGGGGACGGCGAACCCGAAGGGGCCTGGGGCGGGCGACCCATCCCTTGCAGGCCGCCGCGGCGGTCTTCCTGGCCCTTCTCCTGCTGCTGCCCCCGGCCGCCGTGGCCCGCATGCAGGACGACCCCCCGCCCGCCGGCGAGGGGGCCCCGGGCGGGAATCTGGCCGTGGCCAACGAATTCCTCATCGTCACTTATGACAGGGTTGGGGCCGTGGACGTCCTCAACCTGGTCACCGTGGCCGCCGGCAGCGAAGGCGCTGCCCAGGTGGTCCTGCCCCTGGCGGAAGAAGGGGTGCTGCTCTCGGCGGAGGTGGCCGGGCCCGAAGGGACGGCCGGCGCAGGGGAGTTTTCCCAAGAGGACGGCGGCCTGTTGGTCCATAATGAACCTTTGCCCGGGGGCGCCCAGCGCACTTACCGGCTCCAGTACCGCCTCCTGGCCCCTCGCCTGCCCGTCACCCTGGTGCGGCCCATCGTGTACCCCACCCGGCAGCTGGCGGTGATGACCGAGGACGATGTGTTGGAGCCCTGGCTGGACGGCTTCACCGACGAGGGCATCAGCAGCCTGGCGGGCCGGCCCCTGCGCACCTTTGTGGGGACGGACCTGGCCCCCGTGGAGGAATGGCGGGTGGGCCTGGTGCCCGTGAATCCCGAGCCCGCCCCGGATCTGCCCGTATACACCCCCCGGCAGGGGTTGACGGGCTTCTTCTGGGCCGCCTTGGCGGCCATGGCGGCCGCTGCCATCGGCGCCCTGGCGGGGCGGCCCAAAGCACGGCCCCGGGAGGAAGAACCATGAGACCTGCAGGCATATTCCTGGTCCTGGCGGTTGCTATGGTGCTGCTTTTTGCCGTGACGGCGCCTGTCCTGGCCGCCGATGGGGAGCAGCCCTTGTCGGGCTGGGAGCTGGAGAACCGGGTGCGCCGGGTGGCGGAGCAGGTGCGCTGCCTGGTCTGCACCGGCCAGTCGGTGTGGGACTCCAATTCCGCCTGGGCCTTCGAACGCCGGGAAGAGATCCGGGCGGGGCTCATGGCGGGCCTTACCGAGGATGAAATTTTGAAAGCTTTCGAAGATCGCTGGGGCACCGGCGTGTTGATGCGCCCCCCCATGACGGGGGCCTTCTGGGCCGTGTGGCTCCTCCCCGGCGCCGCCCTGGTGGTGGCGGGCGCCGCCCTGGCGGCCCGGTTCCGCCGGCGGAACCCCGACGCCCCCGCCGGCGTCCTTCCCGGCGAGGCGACCCACCGGCCCGACAGCGAACCGACTCCAACTGCCGGCGGCGTCCGGCCGACGGATGCCGAACTGGCGGAAGTGGACCGGCGCCTGCGGGAATTCTGGGAGGCATGACCTTGGCCAGGGGTAAGAGTGTGGTCTTGTACGGCGTGGTGGGGGCGGCCCTCCTGGCCCTGGCCGTCACTGCCTACATGGGCACCGCCCGGCAGGGCGCCCAGGAGGGGGAACTGCTGCCCCCCATGGAATTGCTGGACCTGGCGGGAAATGTGGTGACTACGGGAGACCTGGTGGGCAAGCCCACGGTGCTGCGATTTTCTTCGTTGGGCTGCAGCCACTGCGCCGAGGACTTCCAATGGCTGAAGGGCTTGGCCGCCCAATACCCCGGCCTGCAGGTGGTGGCGGTGCAGGTGGAGGATGACGCGGCGACGGTCAACCGGGCCCTGGGCGGTGTAGCCCCCGGCTACTTCATCCTGCTGGATCCCCAGGGAGACGCCGCCGAGGCCTTCGGCCTGCGGGCCTATCCCACTTGGTACTTTGTCGATGAAGCCGGCCTGCTGGCGGGCAGCTTTTTGGGCGAAGCCCACCGGCAGCCCGGGCAAATGGAATTGTTCCTGAACCTCCTGCTGGATGAGATGGAGGAGGGCTGATATTGGCGCTGCCGTGGTCCCGCTGCCTGGCGGCCGTGGTTACGGCCATCCTGCTGATTTTCCCCGGCGTTTTGGCGCCGGGGCCCTTGGCGGCCCTGGCCCAGGAAGTACCGCCGGACCAGGCCGACGGCAGCGACATGGTCCCGGCAGGCCCGCCCTGGACCCCGGAGTTTCCCACAGGCCTGCCCACGGCGCCGGGATCGGATCGGGATGAATTGGCCTTCCCCGCCCCCGACGCCCAGGCCTTCATTCTCTTGGAAGGCGCCACGGGCCAGATCCTGGCCCAAGGCAATGCCGATGCCCCCTTGCCCATGGCCAGCACCACCAAGCTTTTGACGGGCCTCCTGCTGGCGGAGGCGACGGAGCCCGACGATCTTCTCTGGGTGCCCTTTGAAGCCCGGGGCATCGAAGGCAGCAAGCTGTTCATGGAGCCGGGGGAGCGCTACACCGCCCGGGAACTCCTCATCGCCCTCATGGTGGCCTCGGCCAACGACGCCGCCGTGACGGTGGCCGTCAACCTGGACGGCGGCGTGGAAGCCTTTGCCCGGCGGATGAACGCCAAGGCGGCCGCCCTGGGCATGACCGGCAGCAACTTCGCCAACCCCCACGGCTTGGATGACGAAAACCACTATGCCTCGGCCCGGGACCTGGCCCGCCTGGCGGTGGCCGCCATGGCCAACCGGCAGGTGCGTGAGGCGGCGGGCCTGACCAACGCCGTCATCAGCGACCCCATCCGCCAGAGCACCCGGGAACTCAACTCCCACAACCTCTTCGTCGTCACCTACCCCCACGTGGTGGGAGCCAAGACGGGCTTCACCTCCCGGGCAGGCTTCTGCCTGGTGGCCGTGGCCGAGAAGGACGGCCGCCAGGTAGTGGGCGTCATCTTGGGCGGCTCCCGGGGTGATCGGGTGGCCCGGGACATGGCCGCCATGATGGACTGGGCCTTCGCCGCCTTTGAGCCGGTGACGGTGGTGCCCCAGGGTACTTTCTTTGAAGATCCCGGCGCCGGCGATGAAGGGTCCCGGGGCTGGGTGGCTGGGGCTCCCGTGACGGCCGCGGTGCCCCGGGGCAGCCATGGGGCGCCCTCCATCAGCACCAGGGTGGAGACCGGCGCCCGGGCAGGCCAGGCCCCGGCCGGCGGGGATGTCGATGCCGGCGGCGACGGGCCGGCAGCGTTGCTGGTGGTGGAAGGGGAAGGTGGACTCCAGGTGACGGTGCCCCTTAACCCGGCGGGCGGCTCCACGGCGGCCGATGCCACGGGGCTGCGCACCGGGGGCGGTCCGGCCGTCCTGGTCAACAATCCCCAGGCCCGCTGGTCCATGGGCATAGGCATCCTGCTGGCCGGCCTGTACTTGTTCCGCCGCAGGCGGCGGCGCCGGCGGCGCTACACGTGGACCGGCGGCCGCAGCCGGCGCGCCGGGGTGCCCTGACCAGAATCCTGCCTGCGGGCCGGCCCGGGCCGCAACTAGTCTGTGCGGTTGGGATTCAGCAGCTCCATGAACGTGAGGGCGGGCGGCTCCGCCTGGGCAAAGCCCTGGAGGGCCGGAACCGGGTCGAAGCCCCGGCACTGCACCAGCACCCAGAAGGACTCGCCGATGCCCTCGGGAGCGTACAGGGTGTAGACCTTCTGCAGTTCCATGTCCGCCGCCAGGTCCCCCGACCGGGCCCGCCGGGCCAGTTTCCTGGCCGTATCCTCGATGCCCAGGTTGACGAGAAAGGGCCCTTGGGGCAGCAGGCCCACGGCAGCCAGGCCCAGCCGCTTTCCCCTTTGAATTAGGAGATCGAAATCCAGGTCGGCGGTGATGTCCTGGTAGCCCGGCATGAAGAAGGGGCTGTCCAGGGGCTGCTGCCGGTAGTAGCAGCGCAAGGTGCAGCCCCGGGGCCGGGCCGGATCGTAGACCACATGGGCGGGGCCGCCGTAGTCGATGGTGAGCACGAAGGCCTTGGGCGTCAGCACCCGGGTGATCTCCGCCAGGAAGGCGGGGGCCCCCAGGTTTACGTCCATGATCTGGCCGGGCGCCGGCACGATGCCCCGGTCCACCAGCACCTGCACCGCATCGGGGTCGCTCACGGGGCCGGGAGTGTAGTCCAGGCCCGCGGGCGTCCGGGTGACGTAAAGCTCCTGCCAGTTGCCTTCCCCGTCCATGACCAGCCGGTGCACGGGAAAGGCGCTCATCAACTCGTTCATCAGCACCACGTGGACGGGCTCCGCCGCCGCCAGGGAGGGCACCCATTCCACCGGGGCTTCCGGCCACGCCTCCTGCACCAGGCGGCGCTGCTCCTCCCGCAGGCGGGCGCTCTGCTCCAGGATGAGGTAACGCAAGGCCTCCCCCCGGCCTTCCTTCCGGGCGGCCAGGAGGATGTCCCGGGCCATGTGTCCGCCGCCGGCGCCGATTTCCAGGATGCGCACCGGCTCCCCAAGGCCGATGAGTTCCAGCATTTCCTTCACTTGACGCCATAAGGTGCGGCCGAAGACGGGGTGGAAGGAGGGGGCGGTGACGAAATCGCCCCCGGGCCCGATGATGGGCCGGGCCTTGGCGTAGTAGCCGTGCTCCGGGTGGTTGACGGCCAGGTCCATGTATTGGGCGAAAGGAATCTTGCCCTTTTCCGCCAGCAGTTGGTCCAGCAGTTGCAGCAGCGCCGGGTTTCCCCCCATGACCGCCCTCCAGTTCCCGTTTCCGCAGCCAGATTCCACCGGCCCCCGCTCCCGGCCACGCCGGGAGCCCAGGGGGGTTCAGGGGCAGACTAACAAAGGCAAGGCGAAGGCGCAAAGCGGTGGGAGGTCATCATGGAACATACCCAAAAGCAAGTGGCTTATTTGAAAGGCCTCCGGGAAGGGCTGGGCCTGGACGAGACCACCCGGGAAGGCAAGCTGCTGGCCGCCTTGTTGGAAGCCTTCCAGGCCGTCCAGGAGGACCTGGCGGAACTGGCGGCCCAGGGCCAGTTCCTGGAGGACTACACCCACGAACTGGACGACCGGCTGCGGGATGTGGAGGAGTTTCTCTTCGAGGAGGCCGGTGACGAGCAGGACCTGTACGAGTTCCTGTGCCCCTCCTGCCGGGAGGTCTTCCTGGTGACGGGCGACATCACCGTGGACGACGAGACCTTGGCAATCGTCTGCCCCCACTGCGGCCACCGGCTGGCTCCTTCCGAGTGGGGGCCCGCCCGGCCCCGGTCCCGGCAGGGACGGCAGCCGTGGGCCTCCCTGGCCGGCATCACGGCCCCCTCCCAGGAGGCCCCGTCCCCCAACGGCCGGGATGAAGCCCTGGCCGAAAACCGCCGGCCCCCCCTCCAGTCTGAAGGGCAGCCCGCCGCCCCCCGGCGGCGCACCCGCCCGCCCCAGGCTCTGGACCGGTAGGCATACCCCGGTCAAGCCCCTCATAGGAATCCACCAGGGAGGGGACAGGTTGTGGCGGCTTCCCCGGTGGATTATGTCTGGCGGCAAGAAATCGCCCCGCACCTGGCGCCGCCGGTGCGCCGGGTGCTGGACCAGGCGCCGGCGGCCCTCTTGGCCCGGGCGGTGGAACTGCGCCTCCGGGCCGGCGGACCCCTCCAGCTGGTCCTGGCCGCCGGCGACGTGTTTCTCGACCACCGGGGCCGGCCCTGCCCGCCGGCGGAAGCCTATCGGATCAGCGGGCAGGTCCTGGCCGACTGCTGGCAGGCGGCCTGCCGGGGCTCCGTCTACGCCTGGGAAGAGGAGACCCGGCAGGGCTTCCTCACCTTGCCCGGCGGCCACCGCCTGGGGCTGGCCGGCCGCTTCGCCGTGGAGAACGGCCGGGTCCTGCGCCTGCGCCACGTGGGCGGCATAGCCGTGCGCCTGTGCCGGGCCGTCCCCGGGTGCGCCGATCCGGTGCTGCCCTCTCTGGTGGACCGGAAACGGGGCACCGTCCACCACACCTTGATCTACTCCCCGCCGGGCGCCGGCAAGACCACATTGCTGCGGGACCTGGTGCGGCAGATTTCCACGGGCGTGCCCGCCCTGGGCCTGCCGGGCCGCCGGGTGGCCGTCATCGACGAGCGGTCCGAAGTGGCCGCCTGCCGGGAAGGGGCGGCCCAGCACGACCTGGGGCCCCGCACCGACGTCCTGGACGGCGTCCCCAAGGCCGAGGGCATCCTCATGGCCCTCAGGGCCTTGAATCCCGAAGTCATCGCCTTCGACGAAATCGGCCACCCCGCCGAGGCGGAAGGGGTGCTGGCCGCCTTGTACGCCGGGGTGCGGGTGATCACCACCGCCCACGGCAGCAGCCGGGAAACCCTGGCCCGGCGCCCGGCCCTTAGGGAACTGGCCCCCGTGGGGGTCTTTGCCCGATTTGTCCGCCTGGCTTATCGCCGGGGGCCGGGCTTCGTGGCCGCCGTGGAAGGGGGCGCCCGGGGATGATGAGCCCTTCGGCGGCCGGGGCCCTGCTGGTGCTGGCCGGCTGCGCCGCCCTGGGCAACCAGGCGGCCCTCTGGTACGGGCGGCGCCCCCGGGACCTGGCCCACTGCCAGGCCTGCCTCCAGGTGCTGCTGACGGAAATCGACTACGGGCTCACACCCTTGGACGAGGCGTTGCAGCGGGCCGCGGCGGCCGCCCCGGGGCCGGCGGCCGCCGTCTTCCGCATGGCCGGGGAGGATCTGGCCCGCACCCCCGGCCGCCCGCCCCGCCAGGCCTGGTCCCAAGCCTGGCGCCGGGCGGCGCCGGAACTGGCCCTGTCGGCCGCCGACCTGGAAATTTTGCTGGCCTTAGGACCCAGCCTGGGGGCTTCCGACCGGCACCACCAGCAGCGGCACATCCTGCTGTGCAGCCGGCGGCTGGCCGCGGCGGAAACCGACGCCCGGGCCGCCGCCCAGCGCTACCTGCGCCTGTACCGGTACCTGGGGGTCATCGCCGGTGGGCTGCTGGCGGTGCTGCTGGCCTAGGGACGGGGAGGCAGCGGTGGCATGAACATCAACCTCATTTTTCAAATCGGCGGCATCGGCCTGCTGGTGGCCATCCTCCACACCGTCTTGAAGCAGGCGGGCAAGCAGGAGCAGGCGGAACTGGTCACCCTGGCCGGGGTAGTGGTGGTGCTGTGGATGGTGATCCAGGCCATCAGCCAGCTGTTCCAACTGGTGCGGGCCACCTTTCAACTTTATTGAGGCGGGGGACGGGGCCCGTGACCATCTTGCAGATTTTCGCCGTTGCCTTGCTGGGCCTGCTGCTGTCGGTCCTCCTGCGCCGGGAGCGGCCGGAGATGGCCGTCCTCCTGAGCATCGGCCTGGGCGTGGTGGTGCTGGCGGCCCTGCTGCGGCAGATCGGCTCCCTTTTAGACCTCATCACCGGCCTGGTGGCCAGAGCCCAGCTGGATTTGCGCTATGCGGGCAGCCTGACCCGCATCATCGGCATCGCCTACTTGACGGAATTCGGCGCCCAGGTGTGTCGGGACGCCGGCGAGGGCAACCTGGCGGGCAAGGTGGAGCTAGCGGGCAAGATCTCCATTCTGGTTTTGGCTGTGCCCATCGTATTGGCGGTGCTGGAGACTCTCCTGCGCCTGCTGCCGGCATAAGGCTTTCAGGTGGTGGATGGATTGACGGCATGGCTGGGGACGTCCCGCCGGGGCGGTCCCGTGCATTTGCATCCTAATCAGCCCGCCGGCCGGGTCGCCGGGCGGCGGCCGGGCGCGGTGCTTGCGGCGCTCCTCACCGTGTTGGTGCTGGTTTTGCTTGTGGAGCCGGCAGCAGCCGGCGCCCAGGGGGAGGCGCCGGCCCTTCCCGGCCTCCCGGAGATGCCCGACCCCCAGGACTTGATGGCGGAGCAGTGGGAGCGGTTGGACACCCGGGAAGTCCTGGGCTTCATCCGGCAGTTGAACGAGAGCCTGGCCCCCGCCCTGCCGCCTTTGACCTGGGACACGGTGACGGGCGTGTTCCGGGGGGAGGGCTTCCCCTACACCTTTCGCCAGGTGATGGGGGCCCTGGCCCGCTCGGTGTTCCAAGGGCTGGCGGAAAATGCAGGGCTCCTGGGCCGGTTGGTGGTCCTGGCGGTGTTCATGGGCATCCTCCAGCAGGCCCAGACCGCCTTCAGCGCCGACGGGGTGAGCCGCACCGCCTACGCCGTGGTCTACCTGGCCCTCATCGCCGTGGCCATGGTGGCCTTCCACACCGCCGCCCAGCTGGCCCGGGGCATTGTCCAAGGCCTGCTGGAATTCATGATGGCCCTCCTGCCCCTCCTCATGACCCTGCTGGCGGGGATGGGGGCTTTGGTGACGGCGGGGCTGTTCCAGCCCATCCTGGTGATGGCCGTCCACGCCGTCGGCCTGGTGGTGGCCAACTGGGTGTTTCCCCTGGTGTACGTGGCCACCGTCCTGGAGATCGCCAGCCACTTCCCCAGCCGGGTGCGCCTCACCCGCCTGGCGGGCCTTCTGCGCCACGGCGGCGTCTTCCTCTTGAGCATCACCTTGGTCATCTTCCTGGGGCTGGTCTCGGTCCACGGGGCGGCCGGGGCCGTGGCCGACGGGGTTGCCCTGCGGACGGCCAAGTTCGCCACCGGGACCTTCGTGCCCGTCCTGGGGGGCATGTTCGCCGACGCCCTGGAACTGGTCATCGGATCTTCCCTGTTGCTCAAGAACGCCCTGGGCATCCTGGGGGCCGCCGGCATCATCCTGTTCGCCTTTTTGCCCCTGGCCCGCCTGGTGGGGCTGATCCTGGTCTTCCGCCTGGCGGGGGCGCTGGTCCAGCCCCTGGGCACCGGCTCCCTGGCGGGCACCCTTCAGGCCATGGCCCACGGGATGATGCTCATGGGCCTGGCCGCCGCTGCCGTGGTCATCATGTTCTTCCTGGCCGTCACGGTGGTGGTGGGGACCGGCAACCTGACGGTGATGCTCCGGTGACGGGCGGCATGGCGCCTCTCCTGGCCTGGCTGCGGCCCATCATCATCCTGCTGGTGGTGGTGGGCCTGGTGGAGATGCTGATCCCCCAGGGTGCCCTGGGGCGCTACGTGGATTTGTTCCTGGGGGTACTGCTCCTGGGGGCCCTTCTCCAGCCCATGGTCTCCCTGCTGGGGGGCCCCCTGGTGTGGGATCCCGGCGGGCTGGTGGACCAAGCATTGCAGGAGGAAGCCGGGCCGCCTGCCCAGCCCGGGGCTGTGGGCGCCCCGGAACTGGCCCGGGAAGTGTTCGCCCAGCGGCTGGAGCGGGAGGTGGTCCGCCTGGCCCGCACGGTGGACGGGGTGGCGGCCGCCGCCGCCCGCATCACCCTGGCTCCCGCTCCTCCGGGCCAGGTGCCGCCGGTGGCGGCGGTGCACCTGGGGCTGGTCCTGGGGGATGCCCCCGACCGGCAGGGCGCCGGCCCCCTGGACCCGTCGGGATCGCCGGAGCCCGCCGGCCCGCCGGCTCCCGTGGTGCCGCCGGCCCAGGAGGGATTTCCGGGGAGACCGGGGGGCGCCGGCATGCTGCCGGTGCAGCCTGTTCAGCCGGTGGAGCCCATTGCCCCCATAGGCGCCGCCGGGCTGGGGGACGGCCTCGGCGCCCCAGGCCCGGGCGAAGTTCCCGCTCCCCCATCACCGGCAGGCCAAGGAGCCGCCGGCCCCTGGCGGCCCGGCGCCCCCGAGCCCCAGGCCACGGCGGTGCTGGCCCTGCTCCGGCACCATTTCGACTTCCCGCCCGAGTTGGTGACCCTCTACTGGCGTCCCGCGGCGGGCGAGGGGAGGGAAAGCCTCGATGACTACACCCCAGGAGAACAGTCCCCAGGAACAGCCGCCCCGTGACGAAGGGGGCTGGTCCCTGCCCCGGTGGCCCATCCTGCGGCCGGCCCAATGGCGCCTGGGCCGCTGGTTCCTGCTGGCGGTGGCCGCCGGCATCCTGATGATGACGGCCGGCAGCTTGTTCTCCGGCGGGACACCGGCAGATCCGGCGCCCCCGGGTCCGGCGGCCGGCAGCCTGGAGCCAGGCGGCGATGGGTGGATCATGGGCCCGGCGGAGAGCCGCCTGGCCGCCCTCCTGGCCGACCGGCTCAGCCGGGTGGAAGGCGCCGGCCGGGTGTCGGTGCTGGTCACCTTGGACACGGCCGAGGAGCACGTCTTCGCCGAGGATGTGGACCGCACCATGCGCCGGACCGAGGAGAGCGACCCCCAAGGAGGCCGCCGGCAAATTACCGAGACCGACGAGCGGGTGCAGGTCCTCTGGCAGGGAGGCATGACCGGCGGCCGGGAGCCCCTGCGTCTGACCACCAAAGGCCCCCGGGTGCGGGGCGTCCTGGTGGTGGCGCCGGGCGCCCGGCACGCCCAGGTGCGGTCCCACCTGCTGCGGGCGGTCCAGGTGCTGCTGGACCTGCCGCCCCATCGGATAGCCATCATTCCCGGAGGTGAACAACCATGATCGTGTCGGCCCGATCGCCCGTCCGTTTCATCATCTTCATCCTGGTCCTGGCCCTCCTCATGGGCTACGTCCTGTGGAAGTGGTCGGACCTGAACCGGCCGGGCTCCCCCGCGGGGGTGACCCTGCCCCTCCTGGCCCAGTGGGCTGCCCGATCCGGGGCTGCCGACACCCCGGACCAGAACGCGGCAACGACCCCCTTGACCCAGCCCACCGCCGGCAGCGCCGCCGGTGAGGAGTACAGCCTCTTCGTCGACGGGCGCCTGCAGCGGGACCAGAGCCGCAGCCTGCGCATGGAAGTGCTGCGGGAGATGCTCCAGGACGAGGAAGTGTCCGAGGAGGCCCGGCGGGCCGCCGCAGAGGAGCTGATGCTGCTGAACCGGCTGGCCGCCCAGGAGGCCGACTTGGAAAACCTGCTGCGGGCCGGGGGCTTCGCCGATGCGGTGGCCTTCCTTTATCCCGAGGCGGGCGTCGTGGTGGTGAAGGCCGAGACCCTCAACCAGGCCCAGGCGGCCCGGGTGGCGGAATTGACGGCCCGGGTGGCGGGCACGCCCTTGGAAGGCATCAGCGTCATGGCCCGTCCCCGCTGATTGCCGCTCTTTTCCGCCAACCTATATAATGGGCGTAAATTATTGGGCAGAACAGCATTGGGACTGCCGCCGGGTGCTGCCGGGAGGTGGCATTGAATGCTGGAAAACGATGAACTGGAAATCGAATTGGAAGAGGAGGCCGGGCTGGCTCCGGCCTTTCCTGCGCCTGCAGCCGCCGAACAGGGCCAGGTGCGCATCAGCGATGAGGTGGTGAGCACCATCGCCTCCATGGCCGCCAGCGAGGTGGACGGCGTGGCGGGCATGAGCGGCGGCCTGGTGAGCGGCCTCACGGAAATGCTGGGCAAGCGCAACCCTTCCCGGGGCGTCCGGGTGGAAGTGGGGGAGCGGGCCACCATCATCGACCTGTACCTCATGGTGGACTACGGCGTCCGCATCCCCACGGTGGCCCAGCGGGTGCAGGAAAAGGTGAAACAAGTAGTAGAAGATATGACGGGGCTGAAGGTGGCCGCCGTCAACATCCACATCCAAGGCGTAGCCTTCCCATCGGAGGAGCGGGCGTCGGGGCAATAGAGGCTGGGCCGGCGGGCGTGGGGGGGAAGCTTCGTGGGCATCATCGACCAGATCATATTGGCCTTGTACACCATCAGCTTGGCCGTCATCTCCTTCCTGGTCTTCCTGGTCATGGCCCTGCGCTGGCGGGTCCCCTTGGATTACCTCCAGACCCTCTTGACCCGGGATCCGGCCCGCTGGGTGGCGGCGCTGGTGGCCGCCGTGTTCTTCGTCTCCAGCGTCCGCCTGCTGATCTTCGCCTTTCGCCGCCGGGCCGCGGGGGCTGCCCTGGTCCACGATTCGGCCCTGGGCGAGGTGCAAATCTCCCTGAAAGCCGTTGAAAACCTGGTGGCGCGGGCAGGCCGCCAGGTGGAAGGCGTGCGGGAGTTGAACGCCCGGGTGGAGTCGGGCAAGGACGGGATCCAGGTCCACCTGCGCGGTTCCGTCTACCCCGAAGTCAACATTCCCGAACTGTCCGACCGCCTGCAAAATTTGGTGAAGCGCCACGTGCGCAGCGTGGTGGGCGTCGAAGTGGAGAACGTCCGCTTCCACGTCAAGGATATCGGCGACGACCGCCGCCGCCGCGTGGACTGATGGCTGCACCGGGAGGCGTAACAGTTGCCTACCTTGCCTTGGGACGAGCTTTGGGAGCGCCATAAAGGCAAAATAATCGGCAGTCTCTTGGGCCTGCTGCTGGGCCTGCTCATCCGCTGGATCGGTTTGTTCTGGGCTTTGTTCGTGGCCGCCTGCGTGGTCATCGGCTACCTGGTGGGGCGGCAGGTGGATGAAGGGTTCGACGACGTGGAGACCTTCGTGGAGCGCGTCCGCATGCGAGGCCGCCAGCCGTGAGCCGCCGCCAGGAGCGCATCATCGCCCTGCTGGCCTTGTACCAGTGGGACATCACCGGGGGCGACCTGACAGCCATCCTGGAGCGGGCCCTGGCCGAGGCCGGCGTGGGCCGGGCCGACGGCTTCAGCGCCGAACTGGTGGCGGGCATCGCCCGGCACAAGCAGGAACTGGACGACCACGTCACCCGCCTGGCGGTGGACTGGCGGGTGGAGCGCATGGCCGTCATCGACCGGAACATCCTGCGGCTGGCCGCCTATGAGATCATCCACCGCCACGACGTTCCCGTCAGCGTGGCCATCAACGAAGCAGTGGAATTGGCAAAGACATTCAGTACGCCGGAGGCCGCTCGGTTCATCAACGGCATTTTGGGCCAGCTGGCCCGTGAACAGCGGGATCCGGCACCGAGGGTGTGATTGAGAGGTGTCGGCTCTCCTTCTCAACGGCCGGGAAACCGCCGCCCGGGTGCGGCAGGAGATCAAACAACAGGTTGAGGCCTTTTCCGCCCAAACCGGCACGACGCCGGGGCTGGCCATCATCCTCATCGGCGACGACCCGGCCTCCCAGGTTTACGTGAACACCAAGATCAAGGCCTGTCAGGAGGCGGGCATCGACGGCCGCCTGCACCATTTCCCCGCCGATGCGGCCCATGAGGAAGTGGCGGCCCGCATCCAGGCCCTCAACGACGACCCCCGGGTCCACGGGGTCATCGTCCAATGGCCCGTTCCCGCCCAGATCGACTACGACGCTTTGATCGACGCCCTGGACCCCCGCAAGGACGTGGACGGCTTCCACCCCCACAACGTGGGGCTGGCGGTGGCCGGCCGCCGGGCCCACGTGCCGGCCACGCCGACCGGCATCATGCAGCTCCTGGCGGCCTACGACATCCAGGTGGCCGGCCGCCACGCAGTGGTCATCGGCCGCAGCCGCATCGTGGGCAAACCCATGGCTGCCCTGCTGGTGAACAACCACGCCACCGTCACCATCTGCCACTCCCGGACGGAAAACCTGGCGGACCACACCCGCCGGGCCGACCTGCTGGTGGTGGCGGCGGGACGGCTCCACCTGGTGGATGGCCCCATGGTGAAGCCCGGGGCCGTGGTGGTCGATGTGGGCATGAACCGCACCCCCGACGGGAAGCTGGCCGGCGACGTGGACTTCGCCTCGGCATCGGCGGTTGCGGGGGCCATCACCCCCGTGCCCGGCGGCGTGGGGCCCATGACGGTGGCCATGCTCCTGCAGAACACCTTGGATGCAGCCCGATGGCTCCACGGCAGCACCTGACCGTCACCCAGCTGACCAACTACCTGAAAAATCTCCTGGCGGGCGACCCCGTGCTCCAGGAAGTATGGGTCCGGGGCGAGATCTCCAACTTCCGCCGGCCCTCCTCGGGCCACATGTACTTCACCTTGAAGGACGACGGGGCGGCCCTGCGCTGCGTCATGTTCCGGGGCGCCAACCGTTCCCTGGCCTTCCAGCCTGAGGACGGCATGGAGGTGCTGGCCGCCGGCTACATCGGCCTGTACGAGCGGGACGGCGTCTACCAGCTTTACGTGGAGCACATGGAGCCCGCTGGGGTGGGGGCCCTGTACGCCGCCTTCGAGCAGTTGAAGCGGCGCCTGGAGGCCGAGGGGCTCTTCGCCCAGGAGTTGAAAAAGCCCCTGCCGTCCCTGCCCCGCCGGGTGGGCATCGTCACATCCCCCACCGGCGCCGCCGTCCAGGACATAATTAAAGTGGCCCGGCGCCGCTTTCCCCGCATCGATCTGGTCCTCTGCCCGGTGGCGGTGCAGGGGGAGGGGGCGGCCCAGGAGATCGCCCGGGGCATCACCCTCCTGGACCGGCACGGCGATGTGGACGTCATCATCGTGGGCCGGGGCGGCGGCTCCCTGGAGGACTTGTGGGCCTTCAACGAAGAAGTGGTGGCCCGGGCCATCCACGCCGCCCGGACGCCGGTGGTGTCGGCGGTGGGCCATGAAACCGACTTCACCATCGCCGATTTCGTCGCCGACGTCAGGGCCCCCACACCCACGGCGGCGGCCATGCTGGTGGTGCCCGACGAAGGGGAATTGGGGCGGGTTTTGGCGAATTCCGTCACCCGGCTGCAGCAGGCCCTGCGCAACCGGTGGCTCAACGAGCGCCGCCGCCTGGAGCGGCTTATGGCGGGTCCCGTGTTCCAGCGTCCCACCCACCTCATCCTGACGGCCTGGCAAGAGGTGGACGACCTGGCCCGCCAAAGCCTGCAGGGCATAAACACCTTGCTGGAGCGCCGCCGGGCCCGGTTCCAGTCCTTGGTGGGGCGGCTGGAGGCCTTGAGCCCCTTGGCGGTTCTGGCCCGGGGATACAGCGTGACCCAGCGTGAAGAGGACGGCAAGATCATCCGGCGCTATGACCAGGTGGCCGTCGGTGACGCCGTAACCGTCACCTTGGCCCACGGCAGCCTCACCTGCACGGTGACCGGCCGCCGGGAGGCCGGAGGAAAGGAAGGTCAGCCATGAGCGGGGAAGCGGCTCCCAACACGCCCCAGGAAGCCCAGGCCGGCGCCGGGGCGGGAGAACTGGACC
Organism: Sphingobacteriaceae bacterium; assembly: GCA_035303785.1. Lineage (GTDB taxonomy): Bacteria > Bacillota > Sulfobacillia > Thermaerobacterales > RSA17 > DATGRI01. The sequence continues at coordinate 37,596 of DATGRI010000002.1, read as the reverse complement.
TTTCCTTCGAAGAAGCCCTGGCTGAACTGACCAAAGTGGTGGAGCAGCTGGAGCAGGGCGACTTGACCTTGGATCAGGCCCTGGCCCTCTTTGAAACGGGCGTGGGGCTGGCCCGCCACTGCCGCCGGCGCTTGGACGAGGCCGAAGGGAAGATCCAGCTGCTCATCACCCAAAACGACGACGTGGTGCTGGTGCCCGCCGATGAAGCAGCCACGGGATAGCGCCCAGCCCCTCACCGAGCGGCTTTGGTACAAGCGCACGGTGGCCGCCGTGGACGAGTACCTGCGGGAGCGGCTGGCCGCCGACCACGGCGTCCCGGCCTCCCTGGCCGAGGCCATGCGCTACGCCGTTTTCGGCCCCGGCAAGCGGATGCGGCCCGTCCTGGTCATGGCCGCCTGCGAGGCCGCCGGGGGCGATCCCCGCACGGCCCTCCCCGCGGCCGCCGCTGTGGAGCTGATCCACACCTACTCCCTGGTTCACGACGACCTGCCCGCCATGGACGACGACGACCTGCGCCGGGGCCGCCCCACGGTCCACGTGGTGTACGGCGAGGCCACGGCCATCCTGGTGGGCGACGCCCTCCTCACCTTGGCCTTCGACCTGGTGGCCGGCCAACTGCCTGCCCTGTGCGGCGCCCAGACCACGGTGGACGTGACGGCCGAATTGGCCCAAGCCGCCGGCTGGCGCGGGCTCATCGCCGGCCAGGTGGAGGACCTGGCCGCCGAGGGCCGGCAGATCGACGGCCCCGCCCTGGAGCGCATCCACCGGGCCAAGACGGGCGCCTTGTTCACCGCCTGCGCCCGCATCGGCGGCATCATCGCCCAAGCCGATCCGCAAAAACTGGGAGCCTTGACCACCTACGGCGAGGCCTTCGGCCTGGCTTTCCAGATCATCGACGACGTGCTGGACGAGGTGGGCGACGCCGCCCGCATGGGCCGGCCCCGGGGCCGGGACCGGGACCGGGGCAAGGCCACCTTTACCAGCATCCACGGCCTGGCAGCCGCCCGGGAGCGGGCCGCGGCCCTGGTGGACCAAGCCTTGGGAGCCCTGTCACCCTTCGGCGCCGCCGGCCGCGCCCTGGCCGAACTGGTGCATTTCGTGGCGGCCCGGGACCACTGATCCCTTGTGCTATAATGAGGCTCGAGACTTAGATTTGCTCCCGTACCGCCGGAATTTTTGCGCCATTTTTCGGCAGGTGGTGGCAGTATCCTAGTCCAACCGCCCGTGCTGAAGGCGGGCCTAAAAATCCGTCAAAGGGCACATCGATGAAGTTCCTGGTGCCGGCTGCCGATGCCCAATCGGGGGTCGGTGCTGGGAGTTAAGGGGGATGGGGCGATCTGCAACGGCATGCAGGCGTTGACCCTGCCCCCGCGGAGGCCCAATTGCGTGGTGAAGCCTGCTTCCAACGAAGTTTGCAAGCAGTTCCCGAACGGGACTTCGCTACGGGTTGGGGAAGGAACCTGCTCGAGGGATGACTTCGTGCAGTGTAGCCCGCCCTGCGTGGGGCAGGCGGAAGGTCCGGCAAGCGGCCGGCGGCAAAGGGCCCAGCCGCCGTTCCGTTGGGGCCGAAACCTGTCCTGCAAAAAGGGCTAGGCATGGGATCAGGTTGGTTTGGGAAAACCTCTAGGCTGTTCCCACCGGGGAAGCATGCCAGGGATTAAAGTGTGTGCTAAGTGGTGTTCCAGCGCCCTCATCTCCAGCCCGGTGTCGGTGGACCTGGGATTTCAGCCAGCGAAGGGGCCGGCCTTAAAGGGAAACCGCCGGGGCGGCGACGCCCGGTGGCCGCGCGGGAAAGCCTGCTGGACCTAAGCCGCAAAGTTTACCTGGCATGTGCACCACCTGCCCCGTTTGTTTTCCACACCCTGTTCCTGCACCGTATTTGAAGGTGAGTGGTTTGTCGCGACGTGGGCAGTCCCGCAACCGCAACCGGAAAGGCCCGGGCAGCCCTTGGCTGCGGGCCATGGTGCTGGGTGTGCTCACCTTCATCATCGCCTTGACAGCCACCTATCCCGCCCAGCAGATCATCAACCGGCTGAGCCTGGTCTTCGGCGTCGCCACCATCGTCGTGCTCATTTTGATCGGCATCTTGTTCGACGTCCTGGGCGTAGCCGCGGCAGCCGCCGACGAGGCGCCCTTCCACGCCATGGCCGCCCGGCGCCTGCCCGGGTCCCGGCAGGCCATCTGGCTGGTGCGCCATGCGGCGGCGGTGAGCAGTTTCAGCAACGACGTGGTGGGCGATGCCGCCGGGACCGTGTCGGGCGCCGCCGCCGCCGCCATCGCCCTGCGCCTGCCGGCCCTGTGGCCCGGCTGGGACCCGCTGGCCGCCGGCATGCTGCTGGTGGCCCTGGTTTCGGGGCTCACGGTGGGGGGCAAGGCTCTGGGCAAGGCGGCGGCCCTCCGGTCGGCCCAGGGAATTGTTCTGGCGGCGGGACGGGCACTGTATGTTGTAGAGCGGCTGGGGCTGTTCAGCTTCACCGTCGGCCGCAGCGGCAGGAATGACCAGGGCGCCGGTAGTAGGGGTAATAAGGCAGCCGGCCGGGGGAGCCGGCAGGGAGGCAGGTGGGGCAGGCGTGGCACGCATCCTGGACCGAGTCAACGGGCCCGAAGATTTGAAAAAGTTGAGCCACACCGAGAAGCTGGCCCTGGCGACGGAGATCCGGGAAACGATCCTTGAGACCATATCCAAGACCGGCGGACACCTGGGCTCGGGCCTGGGCGCCGTGGAACTGACTCTGGCCCTCCATACCGTTTTCGACAGCCCGCGGGACAAGATCATATGGGACGTGGGGCACCAGACCTACCCCCACAAATTGATCACCGGCCGCCGGGACCGCTTCCACACCATCCGGCAGCGGGGCGGCCTCAGCGGCTTTCCCCGGCGGGCGGAAAGCCCCCATGACCATTTCGGCGTGGCCCACGCCAGCACCGCCCTGTCGGCGGGCATGGGCTATGCCGCCGCCCGGGACCGGCAGGGGGAGAAGCACCACGTGGTGGTGGTGGTGGGCGACGCGGGGCTGACGGGGGGCATGGCCTTCGAGGCCCTGAACCATGCGGGCCACGACCAGACCGACTTGATCGTAGTCCTCAACGACAACTCCATGTCCATCGCCCCCAACGTGGGGGCTTTGGCCAAATATTTGACCCGCATCCGCACCGAGCCCCTGTACACCCGGCTGCGGGACGACCTGGAGCGGCTCATGGGGAGCATTCCCCGGGTGGGTCCCCAGATCGTGCGCACCGCCGAGCGGCTGAAGGACGGCTTGAAGCAGGTGCTGGTGCCGGGCATGTTTTTCGAGCAGCTGGGCTTCACCTACCTGGGGCCCGTGGACGGCCACGACCTGGCCGCCGTGGAGGAAGTGCTGCGCCACGCCCGGCGCCTGGAGGGGCCGGTCCTCATCCACACCCATACCCAGAAGGGCAAGGGCTACCGTCTTGCCGAAGGGGATCCGGTCACCTGGCACGGTCCGGGCCCCTTCAAGGTGGAGACGGGGGAATCCCTGCGCCGGTCCGGCGGGGCCCCGTCCTACAGCAAGATTTTCGGCGAGACTTTGACCCGCATGGCGGAGCAGGACGAGAAGATCGTGGCCATCACCGCCGCCATGCCCGACGGCACCGGATTGACGGGTTTCCAGGCCCGCCATCCCGACCGCTTTTACGACGTGGGCATCGCCGAGCAGCACGCCGTCACCTTCGGCGCCGGCCTGGCCTGCGGCGGCATGAAGCCCTTTGTGGCCATCTATTCCACCTTCCTGCAGCGGGCCTACGACCAGATCATCCACGACGTGGCCATTCAAAAACTGCCCGTGCGCTTCTGCATCGACCGGGCCGGCCTGGTGGGCGCCGACGGGGAAACCCACCAGGGGGCCTTCGACATGGCCTACCTGCGCTGCATTCCCAATATGGTGGTCATGGCCCCCAAGGACGAAAAGGAATTCGCCCGCATGCTGGAGACGGCCCGGCAGTACGAGGAGGGGCCCATCGCCCTCCGCTACCCCCGGGGAGCCGGTGTCGGCGCCGTGCCCGATCCGGCCCCGGAGCCCCTGCCCATCGGCCGGGGCGAACTGCTGCGGCCGGGCGCCGATGTGGCCATCATCGCCATCGGCTCCATGGTCCACCCGGCTCTGGCGGCGGCGGAGCAGTTGGCGGCCGGGGGCATCGACGCCGCCGTGGTCAACGCCCGCTTCGTCAAGCCCTTGGATGAGGAACTGCTCCTGGACGTCATCGGCCGGGCGGACTGCGTCGTCACCGTGGAGGAGGGGGCCCGCCAGGGCGGGTTCGGCTCGGCGGTGCTGGAGCTGCTGGCCGACCGGGGCTTGACCCCCGTCGTCCGGCGGCTGGGCCTGCCCGACGTGTTCGTTCCCCACGGCGATGTGGGCGGCTTTCTGGAAGAATTCGGCCTGACGCCCGAGGGCATCGCCGCCGCGGCCGAGGAGGCCCTGGCCGCCGCCGGCAGGCCCCTGTTGGGGCCGGCCCGCCGGCGGGCCGACGCCGTAGGCCGGTGAGGATTGGGCCATGACAGCCCAGCGCCTGGACGTGTGGCTGGTGGAGCAGGGCTACTTCCCCAGCCGGCAGCGGGCCCAGGGCGCCATCATGGCGGGGCGGGTCCTGGTCAACGGGGTGAAGGTGGACAAGGCGGGCTACCGGGTGCCTCCCGGCGCCGCGGTGGAAGTGAAGCCCGATCCCCTGCCCTTCGTCAGCCGGGGCGGCCTCAAATTAAACCACGCCCTGGACGTGTTCGGCGTAGACCCCGCCGGCCGGGTGGCCCTGGACGCCGGCGCCTCCACCGGGGGGTTCGTGGACTGCCTTCTGTCCCGGGGCGCCGCCCTGGTCTATGCCGTGGACGTGGGCTACGGCCAGCTGGACTGGCGCCTGCGCAACGATCCCCGGGTACGGGTCATGGAGCGCACCAACCTGCGCCACCTGGACCCGGCGGAACTGGATCCCCGGCCCGACCTCATCACCTTGGACTTGAGCTTCATTTCCCTGACCTTGGTACTGCCCAACGTGGCCCGGTGCCTGCAGCCCCGGGGCGAGGTGCTCCCTTTGGTGAAGCCCCAGTTTGAAGCGGGGCGCCAGGCCGTAGGCAAGGGGGGCATCGTCCGGGACCCTGCCGTCCACCGGGAAGTGCTCCACAAGGTGGCCGCCGCCGCTCAAGGGGAAGGGTTTCAAGTATGGGGCGTCACCCCGTCGCCCATTTTGGGGGCCGACGGCAATCGGGAGTTTTTCCTTTGGCTCCGGCGGGGTTATGCTTCTGAAGAGGGGCAAGGGCCCCTGGCCGGGGAGGCCTGGGAGCAGGCCGTCCTGGCCGTCACCGCAGAGGATGCTACTACTTCCTAACGGGAGGGTGCTATGGCAGAGCACGACGCCTTGGCTGCAGGATTCAGCAACGAACAAAACGGCTCCCTGGACTACAGGGGCATCTTCCTGCCCATCACTACTCCCTTTGTGGATGACGAAGTCTCCCTGGACAACTTGGAGCGCAACGTGCAGATGTGGCTCATTGCCCCTGCCGCCGGCTTCGTGGTGCTGGGCACCACCGGCGAGTTCCCCCATCTGACCTTCGAGGAGAAGGTGGCGGTGGTGGGCGCGGCGGTGGCGGCGGCCGAGGACAAGCCCGTCATCGCCGGCACCGGCGCCAACTCCACCCGGGAGACCATCGCCCTCACCCAGGCGGCGGCGGAGCAGGGGGCCCGGGCCGTCATGGTAGGAACGCCCTACTACTACCACTACCGGCCCGAATTGAAGGCCGACGCCCTGTATGATCACTTCACCGCCGTGGCCGACGCTTCCCCGGTGCCGGTGCTTCTGTACAACTTCCCGGCCCGCACGGGCATCGTCCTGGACCCCGACCTGGTGGCGGAACTGGCCCAGCATCCCAACATTGCGGGGATGAAGGACTCCAGCCGGGACCTGGCCATGTTCGCCGAATACGCCGCCGCGGTGCCCGACGACTTCGCCCTCCTGATCGGCAACGCCGGCCTGCTTCTGCCGGCCCTCACCCTGGGCGCCCGGGGCGGCATCCTGGCCCTGGCCAATGTGGCGCCCTGGGAATGCCATGAGCTTTACGACCTGGTCCGGCAGAACCGGCTGGAGGAGGCCGCCGTCCTGCAGCGCCGCCTCAGCCTGGTCAACGCCAAGCTGAGCCGGTACGGCATCCCGGGCATCAAGGCCTTGCTGACCATGCTGGGCTATTTCGGCGGCGAGCCCCGGCGCCCCATGCTTCCCTTGTCCCAGGACGAACTGGACGATATCCGGGCCACCTTGAAGGAAGTGCGCATGCTGGGCTGCTGAGACCCCCGGTCCTTAAACCGCTTTCCGGGGCGGCCTGGTGCTGAACTGGCTGTAGTAAAGATCGGCGTAGAAGCCGTCCCGGGCCAGCAGTTCGCTGTGGGTGCCCTGCTCCACGATGCGGCCCTTGTCCATGACCAGGATGAGGTCGGCGTTGCGGATGGTGGACAGGCGGTGGGCGATGACGAAGCTGGTGCGCCCCGCCATGAGCCGGGCCATGGCCTCTTGGATTTGGATCTCCGTGCGGGTGTCCACGCTGCTGGTGGCTTCGTCCAGGATCAGGATGACCGGGTCCGACAGGATGGCCCGGGCGATGGTCAGCAGCTGCTTCTGGCCTTGGGACAGGTTGGCCGCGTCTTCCTTGAGCATGGTGTCGTAGCCTTCGGGCAGGGTGCGGATGAAATGGTCGGCGTGGGCCGCCTTGGCCGCCGCCACGATTTCCTCCATGGTGGCGCCGGGCTTGCCGTAGGCAATGTTCTCGGCGATGGTGCCGTTGAACAGCCACGTGTCCTGGAGCACCATGCCGAAGAGGCGCCGCAGCCGGCCCCGGGGGATGTCCCGGATGTCCATCCCGTCGATGGTGATGCGGCCGCCGTCCACATCGTAGAAGCGCATCAGCAGGTTCACCAGGGTGGTTTTGCCCGCCCCCGTGGGGCCCACGATGGCCACCACCCGGCCCGGCTGGGCTGTGACGTTTACATCCTCCAGCAGGGGCTGGTCCGGGTGGTACCGGAAGCTCACGTTCTCCAGCCGCACCACGCCCCGCACCTTTTCCAGGGCCGCGGGCGCCCTTTCGGCGTCCTCCCTTTCCTCCGCCTCGTCCAGCAGTTGAAAGACCCGCTCCGCCGAGGCCAGGGTGGACTGGATGATGTTGGCGATGTTGGCCACGTGGATGATGGGGTAGCCCAGCTGGCGGGCGTACTGGATGAAGGCCTGGATGTCGCCGATGGGCAGGGCCCGGCGCATGACCATGATGCCGCCGGCCACGCTGATGACCACGTAGCCCAGGTTGTTGATGAGGGACATCAAGGGCATGAGCATGCTGGATATGAACTGGGCCTTCCAGCCGGCCTCATACAGCCGGTCGTTGATGCCGGCGAAGGTGCCCGTGGCCTCTGCCTCCCGCCCGAAGGCCTTCACGATCTGGTGCCCGGTGAACATCTCTTCCACGTGGCCGTTGAGCCGGCCCAAGGTGCGCTGCTGCTCCCGGAAGTAGCCCTGGGACCGGCGGGTGACCATGCCGGTGACCAGGGCCGACAGGGGGATGGTCAGCAAGGTCAGGAGGGACAGCAGGGGGCTGATGGACAGCATCATCACCAGCACCCCCGCCAGGGTGACCACGGCGGTGATCATCTGGGTCAGGCTCTGCTGCAGGGTGGTGCTGATGTTGTCCATGTCGTTGGTGATGCGGCTCAGGATGTCGCCGTGGGGATTCTGGTCGAAAAAGCGCAGGGGCAGCCGGTTCAGCTTGGCGTTCAGCTGCCGGCGCATGTCGTAGACGGTGTTCTGGGCCACCCCCGCCATGATGTACTGCTGGCCGTAGGCAAAGGCGGAACTGATGCCGTAAAGGGCCAGCAATTGCAGCAGGATGGTCCGGATGCCGGGGAAGTCGATGGCGGCGCCGGGCACTCCCTGCTGCTTCAGCAGGAAGCCCTCGAACAGCTTGGTGGTGGCCTGGCCCATGATCTTGGGGCTCACGATGGCGAAGATGGTGCTCATGACGGCCATGAGGAAGACCAGGGCCAGCTGTAGCCGCCGGGGCCGCAGGTAGCCCAGGAGGCGCAGGGCCGTTCCCCTGAAGTTTTTCGGCCGCTCCACCGCCATGCCCATGCCCCCCCTGGGGCCGAAGCCGAACCCGGGGCCGTGGGGCCGGGGCGGGGATGGGGCGCCTGCCTGCCTGCGGCTCATGCCCCCGCCTCCTCCAGGCTTTGGGAGTAGACGATTTCCCGGTAAACCCGGCAGCCCGCCAGCAGTTCCTCGTGGGTGCCCAGGCCCACCAGGCGGCCTTCGTCCAGCACCAGGATCTGGTCGGCGTCCTGAATGGTGCTCACCCGCTGGGCCACCACGATGACCGTGGCCTGGGCCGTGGCTTCCTTCAGCATGCGACGGAGCCGGGCCTCGGTTCTCAAGTCCAAGGCGGAAAAACTGTCGTCAAAGATGTAAATGTCGGGCCGGCGCACCAAGGCCCGGGCGATGGCCAGCCGCTGCCGCTGGCCCCCCGACAGGTTGGTGCCGCCCTGCTCTACGGGGGCCTCCCAGCCCCCCTCCAACTCTTGGATGAACTCCGCCGCCTGGGCGATTTCCGCCGCCCGGCGGACCTCCTCGTCGGTGGCGCCGGGGTTGCCCACCCGGATGTTGTCGGCCACTGTGCCGCTGAACAGGAAAGTCCGCTGGGGCACCCAGCCGATCTGCCGCCGCAGTTCCGCCAGGGGCTGCCGGCGCACGTCCACGCCGCCTACGGTGATACTCCCTTCATCCACGTCGTAGAAGCGGGGAATGAGCTTCACCAAAGTGGATTTGCCCGAGCCGATGCCGCCGATGATGGCCGTCACCTGGCCGGGGCGGGCGGTGAAGGTGATGTCCCGCAGGGCGGGCCGCTCGGCCCCGGGGTAACTGAAAGTCACGTTGTGGAAGGCCACCACGCCCCGCTGCTGCGGGTCCACAGCGCGGACCGGCTCCGCCGGTTCCCGGATGACGGGCACCGATTCCAGCACTTCCTGGAGGCGGGCGGCCGACACGGCGGCCCGGGGCAGCATGACGAACATCATGGACACCATCAGCAAGGCCCACATGATCTGCATCACGTACTGGATGAAGGCCATCAGGCTGCCCACCTGCATCTGGCCGGCGTCGATGCGGATGCCCCCGTACCAGATGATGGCGATGGTGGTGTAGTTCAGCAGGAGCATCATCATGGGCATCATCACCGCCGCCAGCTGGTTGACCCGGACGGCGGTGTCGGTCAAATCCCGGTTGGCACCGTCGAAGCGCTCCGATTCGTGGCGGGTGCGGTCGAAGGCCCGGATGATCCGGATGCCTGTCAGGCCTTCGCGGGCAATCAAGGTCAGCCGGTCCAGCTTGTCCTGGAGAACCTTGAACAGGGGCATGGTCTTGGCCGCCAGGATGGCGATGCCCCCCGCCAGCAGGGGTACGGCTCCCAGGATGACCAGGGACAGGTGCCGGTCCAGGGAGACGGCCATGATGATGCCGCCCACCGCCATCATGGGGGCGCTGACCATCATGCGCAGGGCCATGACCGTCACATGCTGGATCTGGGTCACGTCGTTGGTGGTGCGGGTGATGAGGGTGGCGGTGCCGAACCGGTCGAATTCCTGGAGGGAGAAGCTTTCCACCCGGTGGAAAATCTCCCGGCGCAGGTCCCGGGCGAACCCGCCGGCCACCCGGGCCGCCAGGTAGCCCGCCGTCAGGGCCACCGCCGTGCCCCCCAGGGCCGCCAGGAGCATGCGCCCGCCCACCCGCAGGATCAGGCCGGTATTGCCCGTCACCACCCCTTGGTCCACGATGATGGCCATCAAGGTGGGCAGGTACAGTTCCGCCAGGGACTGGCCCAGCACCAGCAGCAGGACCAGGCCCGCCGCCAGGCGGTAAGGCTTGAGGAACCGCAGCAGTTTTATCATCTTTCAGCCTCCTGGGCGTGCCTATGCCACGGTGAGGAAGGGCACCTGGGGAATGCGCAGGTGGGCGGCGGAGCCCAGGGGCGGCTCCCCCTCCCCGGCCCCATGGGCCGCCAAGGGCTCCAGCAGTAGGATCACGTCGACCCGCCCGTGCCGGTGCCACCAGTCCAGCAATTGGGCGGCCCCCTGCATGGGGAAGGTTACGGCGATCTCCCGGTCGCCCGGCCAGCGGGCGAACCAGATGGGCATGTTCATCTCCCGGCTGAAGGCCCACTGGGTTTCCGCCTGGGGCCCGCAGCCGGCCTCCAGCACTTCTTTCAATATATCTCGCCATTGGGGCACGAAAAGCAAGACCAAGGGCACGCCCCGGTCTTCCGCTGTGGCTCCCTGGGCCGGCGCATAGGCCGCCGGCACCTTGGGGCGAAAACGCATTATATTCCCCTCCCCCCTCTATATTAACCGGGTTGATGTGCCTGTTCCGTGGACGGGCCCGGATGCCTTTGGCTATACTGGTTGCGGTAATCGGAACTTTTCAGCCAAGTGCTCAGGAAGGGTGAGAGGTGAACCGTGGCGGACAGGTCACAGTATTACCGGGCCCCGGCGGATGGAAAGGCGATCCGGGTACAGGCAGGCAAGCTGCAGGTACCGGAAAATCCCATCATTCCATTCATCGAAGGTGACGGCACCGGGCCAGACATTTGGCGGGCAACGGTCCAAGTAATCGACGCGGCGGTAGCTCACGCCTATGGCGGCCAAAGGCGGATTTTCTGGTACGAAGTGTACGCCGGTGAAAAAGCCTATCGCCTCTTGGGGGCCTGGCTGCCGGGGGAAACCTTGGAAGCCTTCCAGGAATACGCCGTCGGCATCAAGGGGCCGCTGACCACCCCCGTGGGGGGCGGCTTCCGCAGCCTGAACGTAGCCATTCGTCAAGAACTGGATTTGTATGCATGCGTCCGGCCGGTGCGCTGGTTCCCCGGCGTGCCCAGCCCGGTGACCAACCCCGGCGACGTGAACATGGTCATCTTCCGGGAAAACACCGAGGACATCTACAAGGGCATCGAGTGGCGCCACGACTCCCCTGAAGCCGCCCGGGTGCGGCAGTTCCTGGCCGACGAGCTGGGCGTTCCCCTGCGGGAGGACACGGGCATCGGCATCAAGCCCGTCAGCGCCTTCGGCTCCAAGCGCCTGGTGCGCATGGCCATCAACTACGCCCTCCAGCGGGGACGCCGCAGCGTAACCTTGATCCACAAGGGCAACATCATGAAGTTCACCGAAGGCGCCTTCCGGGACTGGGGCTACGAGCTGGCCCGGGAGGAATTCCCCGACACCACCATCACCGAAGACGAACTGTGGCAGCGCCACGAGGGCAAGCAGCCCGCGGGCAAGGTGGTCATCAAGGACCGCATCGCCGACATCATGTTCCAGCACGCGCTGCTGCGGCCCAAGGAATTCGATGTGCTGGCCACCCTCAACCTGAACGGCGACTACCTGTCCGATGCCCTGGCCGCTCAGGTCGGCGGCATCGGCATCGCCCCCGGCGCCAACATCGGCGACGAGGTGGCGGTGTTCGAGGCCACCCACGGCACGGCGCCCAAGTACGCCGGCCTGGACAAGGTCAATCCTTCCTCCCTGCTCCTCTCCGGCGTCATGATGCTGGAGCACATCGGCTGGCAGGAAGCGGCCGATGCCATCGTCGCCGCCTTGGAAAAGACCATCCAGGACAAGGTGGTCACCTACGACTTCGCCCGGCAGATGGAAGGGGCCACGGAGGTCAAGACCTCCCAATTCGCCCAGGAGATCATCAAGCGCCTGTAAAGGCCGGGCTTGCAGACAACCCCTAGGCTCCCGTGGGCCGGGCATCCCGGCCCACGGGCCATCCCGCTGGCTGGGCAGGAGGTGGAGCGACTGAAGAGCCGCCGGCACCGGCTGATACTGCAAATTATCCGGGAAACGCCCATCGGCACCCAGGAGGAACTGGCCCAAGCCCTCCAGCGGGAAGGGGTGCAGGTGACCCAGGCCACCGTTTCCCGGGACATCCGGGAACTGCAGCTGGTGAAGGTGCCGTCGCCCGACGGCGGCTACCAGTATGCCGTTCCCGAGGACGCCTCCCCTGCCCACACCCGCGAGCGCCTGGCCCGGGTGCTGCGGGACTGCCTGGTGGACATCGACTTCAGCGAGAATTTGATCGTCATCAAGACTTTGTCGGGCACCGCCCCCGCCGCCGCCGAGGCCATCGACCGCATGGGCTGGCCCCAGATCATCGGCAGCGTGGCCGGCGACAACACCGTCTTGATCGTGGTGCGTCCCCGGGAGGCGGTGCCGGAGGTCATCCGCCGTCTCCAGGAGTTGACGGGCTGATCCGGTAGGCGCCGGAGGTCGGACCCATGCTGCGGGAACTGTACATCGAAGACTTCGCCATCATCGACCGCCTGGAATTGAGCTTCTCCGGCGGTCTCAACGTCCTTACCGGGGAAACGGGCACGGGCAAGTCCATCATCATCGACGCCGTCCAGTTGCTCTTGGGCGGCCGGGCCGCCGCCGGCATGGTAAGGGCCGGCGCCCGGCGGGCGGTCATCACCGGCCTCTTCGACCTGGCCGATGCTCCTTGGTGCCTGCAGGAACTGGCAGCCATGGGCATCGATGTGGGGGACGGGCAGGTGCAGTTGGGCCGGGAAATCACGGCGGAAGGCCGCAGCACCGCCCGCATCAACGGCCGCCCCGTCACCGTAGGCCAGCTGCGGGAGGCGGCGGCACCCCTCCTGGACATCCACGGCCAGCACCAGCACCAGCGCCTCCTGTCGCCCCGCTCCCACCGGGCCTTCCTGGACGAATTCATCAAGACTTCCCTGGGTGCCGCAGGGGCCCGGGCCCTGGAGCAGCTGCAGGCCGCATACCGCCGGTTTCAAGATTTGCGCCGGCAGATGGCGGATCTGGCCGGCGATCCCGCCCAGCGGCTGCGCACCATGGACTTGTACCGGTTTCAGCGGGATGAGATTGATGCCGCCGCCTTGGCTCCCGACGAGGAAGAAGAACTGCGGGCCCGCCGCCGGCTCCTGCAGAATGCCGCCCGGGTGGGGGAAGCCCTCCTGGGCGCCTATGAACTGCTGGCCGGGGACGGCAGGGAGGGGGCCGGCGCCCACGACGCCGTGGGGGGCGCCATCGCCCAGCTGGAAGCCGTGGCCCAGTGGGATCCCCAGGTGGCGCCCCTGCTGGAGACTTTGTACGCCGCCCAGGAGGAACTGGCCGGCGTGGCCCGGCACCTGCGGCAGCGCTTTGATGAGGTGCAGGCCGACCCCGCGGAGCTGGCCGCCGTGGAAGAGCGGCTGATGCTCATCGGCGACCTGAAGAAGAAGTACGGCGGCTCCGTGGAGGAAATCCTGGCCTACCGGGACCGGGTGGCCGCCGAACTGGACCGCCTGGCCGGCGCCGAAGAGGCCATGGAGAAGCTGCAGCAGCAGTTGGAAGACGGCCGCCGGGAACTGGCCGCCCTGTCCCGGCAGGTCAGCGATCTGCGCCGTCAAGGAGCTGCCCGGCTGGAGCCCCTCCTGGCCTCGTCCTTGGCCGAATTGGGCATGGCTGGGGCCACCTTCTCGGTGGGCTTTGCCTGGCGGGAAGATCCCGACGGCGTGCCCTGGGAAGGGGGCCCGGCGGCCGTGGACGCCGGCGGCGTGGATGAGGTGGAGTTCCTCATCAGCACCAACCCCGGCGAGCCCTTGCGGCCTTTGGCCCAAACGGCCTCGGGGGGCGAGTTGTCCCGCATTATGCTGGCCTTGAAGAGCCTGATGGCCCAGGCCAACGATGTGCCCACCGTCGTTTTCGACGAAATCGACAGCGGCGTCGGGGGCCGCACCGCCGTGGCCGTGGCCGACAAGCTGGCGGCCATCGCCCGCCGGCAGCAAGTATTATGCGTCACCCACCTGCCCGTTATCGCCGCTGCCGCCCACCGCCACTTCACCGTCAGCAAGCAGGATGCCGGCGGTCGCACCGTAACCCGCGTCGTCCTCCTGGAGGAGGAAGAGCGCCGGCACGAACTGGCCCGCATGCTGGGCGGCGACACCCATGAAGCCGCCCTGGCCCATGCCCGGGAACTGCTGGAGCGGGCGCGGGCCGACTCCCTCTCCTGAGGCAGCCGCCTGCAAGTTCAGGGAGAATGCGTCACGGATAGGCCGCTGCCCCGGCGGCCACGTTAAGAACGGCTTTCAAGGGAACTGAGCACCGCTCCCGGACCCAGGGAGTGGATGCCATGGTCCGACACCGGCGGGCAAGGCCGGTGGTTATCATTGCCATTGCAGCCTGGGTGGTTCTCGTGGCGGCTGCCCAGGCGGTGCTCACCTTCCCCGACTACATCGCCATCAACGATGGGGAAGAAGCCCGTCTCAACTGGGGAATACCCCTCAAGCTCCAAGTCCGCGCCGACCGCTCCGGCGTGCTGCGGATCAACGGCAGCCTGCTGCAAACAGGCTGGTCCACGGTCTCGGCCTCGTCCATGGCCATCGAGCCCCTGGCGGTGGGGGAGTTCGCCCTGGAAACCCGCCTGCTGGGCGTCGTTCCCTTCCGGCGGGTGACGGTGGACGTGCTGCCGCCCATCCAGGTGGTGCCCGGCGGCCACTCCATCGGCGTTCTTTTGAAAGAAGACGGGGTGGCCGTAGTGGGCCACGCGCCGGTGGTGGACGGCCGGGGCCGCACCTATCACCCGGCCCGGGACGCCGGCTTGATGGTCAACGATTTGATTATTTCCATCAACGGCCGGGAAGTTTCATCGGTCCAGCAGGTAGCCGAACTGGTGGACCGGCAGGGCCGGCTGGGGCGGCCGGTGGTGCTGGCGGTGCGCCGGGGCGATGAGGTGGAGCGCATCGAAATCAACCCGGTGTACAACCCCGACCAGCGCCGGTGGCTAATGGGGGTCTGGATCCGGGACTCCGCCGCCGGCGTGGGCACCTTGACCTTTTATCATCCGGGGTCCGGCGTGTACGGCGCCTTGGGTCATCTCATCACCGGGCCCGACAGCCGGAACCCCGTGGACGTGGATCAAGGCCAGATCGTAGAGGCGGCGGTCCTCAGCATCGAAAAGGGCCAGGAGGGACGGCCGGGGGAGAAGGTGGGCCGCTTCTCCGGCCCGACTTTGGGGACGGTGCAGCGGAACACCGAATACGGCATCTTCGGCCGTCTTACCCGGCCCCTGCCGCCGGGGCCCGGGCCGGAGACCGTCAGGGTGGCCCTGGCTTCCCAGGTGGAGACGGGGCCCGCCGAGATCATCACCGTCATCGAAGGAGACAAGCTGCAGCGCTTCAGCGTGGAAATCGAGCGCATCATCAGCCTGCGGCCGGGGGGCAAGAACCTGGTCCTGCGTATCACCGACGACCGCCTGCTGGCGGCCACCGGCGGAATCGTCCAAGGCATGAGCGGCAGCCCCATCCTGCAGAACGGCCGCCTGGCCGGGGCCGTGACCCATGTCTTCGTCAACGACCCTACCCGGGGCTACGGGGTGCTGGCCCACTGGATGGTGCTTCATTCGGGCCTGCTGGAGCGGCTGCCCGCTCCGTCTTCGGAGGCCGCCTGAAACGTCGTCCTGATGGCCGCGGTGATGGTGGGTCGGTCCGGGGTCGGTGGAGCCGGGGGGCGTGGCAGGAATTTGCCCCCCGGCTTTCTCTCACTAAAGGAGGAAAACCGGCAAAAGGTGACGAAAAAAACAACGCCAAGTCGTGGGTCGAGCGAACCCAAGATGTTCCCCATGCCTAAACCCTCCAGGCAACGCGACACGCGCTTTGTCCACAACTTCGCTGCAGCGCAGGCTCCATTTTTCGCCCAACTTCAACAGTCATGTCGAATGGCACCTTGGTTGAATGAAACGTCGATTCCAACCCTTTTGCTCTGCAATGGGTCCGGGCCCCGTGTCTCCGGGAGCCGCAGGACTACTTTCTAGGGGGCGGTAGCATGGCGGCAACCCAGGACTACAAGCCCATCAACGTATTGTTGGCCGACGACAACCACCAACTTTGCAACATGCTGGCGGAATACATGAGCGGCCTGGACGACATAAACCTCATGGGCATCGCCCACAACGGCTCCGATTTGCTGGAGATGCTGTCGACGGAGCCGCCCGATGTGCTCCTGCTGGACTTGATCATGCCCCACCTGGACGGCATCGCCGTCATGGAGCGCCTGTCATCCCTCCAGGACCGGCGGCCGCCCATCATCGCCATGACGGCTTTCGGCCAGGAATCGGTCAGCCGGCGGGTAGCCCAATTGGGCGCTGTGTATTTCCTCCTGAAGCCCTTCGATCTCAACGTCATGGCCGACCGCATCCGGGAGGTGGCCGGCAGCAAGGCGCCGGTGGTGCGCCAGCCGGCTCCCCACGAAAACAACGCCATCTACGCCATCACGTCCCTGTTCCAGGAAATCGGCATCCCGCCCCACATCCGGGGGTACACCTACCTGCGGACGGGCATCAGCCTGGTGATGCAGCGTCCCGATTACCTGGGGGCCGTAACCAAGGAACTGTACCCCGCCATCGGGGAACGGTGCGACACCACGGCGCCCCGTGTGGAGCGGGCCATCCGCCACGCCATCGAGGTGGCCTGGACCCGGGGCAACCTGGAAGCCATCCGCCGGGTGTTCGGGCCCGCCCACAGCTTCCATCGGGGCAAGCCCACCAATTCCGAGTTCATCGCCCTGGTGGCCGACAAGCTGCGACTGGGCCTCCGCCGGGGCGCCTAAAGCCTTTTCGGTATAGGACGGGTAGTCAGGGCACCATATAGGGGAACACGGCAACGGGAGGCGGGCTCTTGTGTTCCCTTGGTCTGCCCTGGGCGGCTTGGTCTACGCCTTGCTGGGATGGCGGGCCTTGCTGGCCCTGCGCTTTTCCGCGGCGGCGGCTGCCGCCCTGGTGGGCGGGGCTTTGATCGCCCACCGGCTGCCGCCCCTGGCCTTCCTATCGGGCTGGCGCATCCACTGGGCGGGGGCGGTGGTGCCCACGGCCATCTCCCTTTATTTGTGGTGGGCCGCCGGCACGGCCCGGGAAAAGGCCCGGTCGCTCCTGGCCGCCCTGGGCACCCTGGCCGCCGTCACCGGCCTCTCCCTGCTCAGCCCCCTTGACCCCGACGTCTTTCCCCTGGGCATCGACCCTTTGTGGCGGTGGGGCATCATCGCCGGCGCCATCGCCTACTTATTGGGCCGCTCCCGGCGGGCCGCCTTCATAGCGGGCGTCCTGGGCGCCGTGGCCCACCAAGGATTGCAGCCCCTGCGCCGGGCTTGGGCCGGCCGGCCCGGGGGCCCGGTGGACATCGGCGGCGCCGGGGCCCTGGATGCCGTGGTGGTGGCCGGGGTGGTGGCGGTGCTGCTGGCGGAAGCCGTGGGCGAGGTGCGGGAGCGGTTGAAGGCCCGATGATGGGTCCGGTGGTGCGGGCGGCCCAACGGGGCTGCTTGCTGTTGGGATTGGCCCTGCTGGTCCCGTCCCTGCCGGCAACGGGTCATGCCGCCTCACCTCATGCCGCGGCCGCCGCCACCCCTGGGGCGGAAACTTCCGCCTATCGGGCCGTGGTGGATGACCGGGGCAATGTGCTGTTTCACTCCGCCCGGGAGTGGCAGGTGGGGGATGAGTTTTTGGATGGCGAGAACCGCCTGTTCACCGTGGCCCAGGTCACCGGCAGCCGCATCATCCTGCGGCCCATCGGCCGCATCCGGCTCCCCGGCTGGCGCATCTTCCCCGGCCGGCTGCGCCGCGACGAGCCTGACCGGCCGGGTCCCGGGGAAAAGGACCCGCCCAAGGGGCTGGTGGGCATCTACCACACCCACAACGGGGAGTCCTATGTGCCCGACACGGGGACCCACAGCACCGAAGGGGCGGGGGACATCCACCGGGTGGGCAAGGCCTTCGCCCGGGCCTTGGAAAAGGCGGGGGTGGCCGTCATCCACGATGAAACCCTCCACCTGCCCCACGACGATGAAGCCTACAGCCGCAGCCGGGTCACCGCCGTGAACCTGCTGCGGCGGGAGCCCACCGCCATTTTCGACGTCCACCGGGACGCCACGCCGCCGGAGGTGTACCGGGCCCAGGTGGCCGGGATGGACGTCACCAAGATCGCCATCGTGGTGGGCCGGCAGAACCCCCAGTTCGCCGTCAACCGCCGCTACGCCCTCAGCCTGAAGGGGGTGGTGGACAAGGTCCACCCCGGCCTCATCGGCGGCGTGCTCTTCTTGAACGGCAACTTCAATCAGGATTTGAGCCCATTCAACCTGCTCATCGAGGTGGGCGCCCACACCAACAGCCGGGCCGAAGCCGAGCGGGCCGTCACCCTCTTTGCCGAGGCGGTGGCCTTCTACTTTTTCGGCCCCGTGGCCCAGGGCTCGCCCCAGGTGGCCTACCGGGGGCTCCCCGGGTCCGAGGAGGCGGTGGGCAGGACCCTGGCCGCCCTGCTGGGCCTGACCCTTCTGGGCGGCGCCGCCTACGTCTTCTGGCGCACCGTTGAAGCCAGGCCATAGACCCGGCCCCCGGCAACCATACTAAGGGCGCGGGAAGGGGGCTAGGCAGGGAGTGGCCATGTTCCGGTCCATAACCGCCGCCGGGCGGCTGAAGGAGATGGGCGCCGGCGCCCGCCGCCGGGTTCACGGCCGGGCGGTGCAAGGCCGGGCCCGCTTGGGCAAGGTCACCAAAGTGTTGGCGGCCCGGCTGCAGCCGGGG
The DNA here is from genome assembly GCA_035303785.1 of Sphingobacteriaceae bacterium. Classification (GTDB taxonomy): domain Bacteria; phylum Bacillota; class Sulfobacillia; order Thermaerobacterales; family RSA17; genus DATGRI01. Next base: position 18,993 of record DATGRI010000002.1, on the reverse strand, counting down.
GAGATCGCCGTCATCGACCACTGTGACTTGGATCAGCTGGCGGCGGAAGCCCTGCTGCAGGCGGGTGTGCGCTGCGTGCTCAACACCCGGGCCAGCCTGTCGGGCCGCTACCCCGCCCAAGGGGCGGCCCTGCTGGTCCAGGCCGGGGTGCCCGTGGTAGACCAGGTGGACCCCGCCGTGTTCACCCGCCTCCGGGACGGGGATGCCATCGTGGTGGATCTGGAAACAGGCGCCGTCCACCACCGGGGCCGCCTCCTGGCCCGGGGCCAGGTGCTGACCCCGGAAGCCATCGGCCAAAAGCTGCAGGCAGCCCGCCGCACCCTGCCCGGCCAATTGGAGCGCTTTTTGGAGAACACCTTGGCCTACGCCCGGCGGGAAAAGGATTTGTTTCTGGGCCCCATCCCCCTGCCGCCCCTCCAGACCTCCATCCGGGACCGCCATGTGCTGGTGGTGGTCAGGGGGCCCGGCTACAAAGAGGACCTGCGCATGCTGGACAACTACATCCGGGACGCCCGCCCGGTGCTGGTGGCGGTGGACGGCGCCGCCGACGCCCTGCTGGCGGCAGGGCAGAGCCCCCATTTGATCATCGGCGACATGGACAGCGTCAGCGACGCCGCCCTGGGCTGCGGGGCCGAACTGGTGGTCCACGCCTACCCGGGGGGCCGCGCCCCCGGCCGGGAGCGGCTCCGGCGGCTGGGGCTCCCCGGCCATGTCTTTCCCGCCCCGGGCACCAGCGAGGATGCGGCCCTGCTCCTGGCAGCCGAGGCGGGAGCCCGCCTCATCGTGGCGGTGGGCACCCACACCCACGCCGTGGACTTTTTGGACAAGGGCAGGGCCGGCATGGCCAGCACCCTTTTGACCCGTCTCAAGCTGGGGGGCCGGCTGGTGGACGCCAAAGGGGTGAGCAAGCTGTACGACGGCCAGGACCAGGCCCGGTACGTCCCCTGGCTGCTGGCCGCCGCCCTGGCCAGCGCCGGTTCCATCTTAATGGCGGCCCCTTGGGCCCGGGGCCTGGTCAAGGCGGCGTGGCTGCGCCTGCGCCTGGCCTTGGGCCTTTAACCTTTGGGGAGGTGGCAGCCGGTGCCCTTGGGGCCCCGCTCCCTGGCCATCGTATTGGCCGCTGTCTTTCTGGCCTTGGGGCTGGGCGTGCTCATCGGCACGGCCCTGCCGGGCGACCGCCTGTGGCTGGAGCAGCAGCAGGCCCTTTTGAATGCCTTGGAACAGGAATTCCACTCCCTCCGGAGCCAGGCCCGGGCCTACCGGGAGGAGTTGTCGGCCCTGGAGGAGGAGCGGGCCGCCATGGACCGCCTGCTGGAAACCCTGGCGCCCCTGGCGGTGGAAGGGCGCTTGACGGGGGCGACGGTAGCCCTGCTGGTGGCCGGCGAAGGGGACCGGCCCGATGCCCCTTGGGCCGATGAGGTGGAGCGGCTCCTGGCTTGGGCCGGCGCCGGCCACGTTTGGTGGCTGCACCTGCCCGCCGCCCCGGCGGGCGGCCCAATGGGCCCCTTGGGCTCGGGGGAAGGGGACGGCAGCGGCGGCCCGGGGCCGGTGCTGCCCGGCGGCCTCCTGGACGCCGTCCTGGCCGGCGACGGGGAACGGCTGGCCCGCTGGGCGCTGGCAGGCTGGATCACCTTATCGGGCGAGCCCCGGCAGCCGCAAGGGGTGGCCTTCATCCAGCAGGGGCCGGTGGACGAAGGGCTCCTGGGCGACCGGTGGCGGGAGCTGGGCATCCCCGTCGTCCCGGGGGTGGAAGGGGCCGCCGGGCGGATTGCCTTGGTCCTGCGCCTGGCGGGCTACGACCCTCCCTTCATGGAGGCCGGCCTGCCGTGACGGTGAAGGCCGGCGCCCCCCCGTCTCCCCTGGAGGGGGACCAGCCCTTGGCAACGGCCGTCATCCCCGCCTGGAACGAGGCCGGCCGCATCGGCGCCACCGTCCGGGCCCTAAGGTCGGTGCCCGAGGTGGGGGACATCCTGGTGGTGGATGACGGCTCCACCGACGCCACCGCCGCCGAGGCGGCCGGCGCCGGGGCCCGGGTGCTGCGGCTGCCCCGCCGCCGGGGCAAGGCCGCCGCCGTCCGCCGGGGCTTGGAAGCCGTCGGGTCGCCGGTGATCCTCCTGCTGGATGCCGACCTGGGGGACAGCGCCGCCCACGCTGGAGCCCTGCTGGCGCCGGTGTTGGCCGGGGAGGCCGACATGACCGTAGGCCGGCTGCCCCCCAGCGGCCGGGGCGGCGGCTTCGGCCTGGTGGTGGGCACCGCCCGCTGGGCCCTGCGGCGCCTGGCGGGCGTCGGGCTGGACCAGCCTTTGTCGGGCCAGCGGGCCCTCCGGCGGGACGCCCTGGCGGCGGTGCGAACGTGGGGCTGGGGCTTCGGCTTGGAGCTGGCCCTGTCCCTGCAGGTGCTCCGGGCCGGCTTTGCCGTCCGGGAAGTGGACACCGCCTTTGCCCACCGGGTCACCGGCTTCGCCTGGCGCCACCTGCTCCACCGGGCCCGGCAGCTGGCCCACGTCTGGATCACCCTGCTCCTCCTGGCCCTGCGGAGGTGAAGACTGTAGCCACGGCACCCATGGTGTGGGCGGTGATGGCCGCCTGGGCGGCCGCCGCCCTGGTCATGCCCTTCCTGTGGCGCTCCCAGCGCCTCTACGGCCCGTCCGCCCGCAACTACGCCGGCCGCCCGGTGGCCGCTTCAGGGGGCGTCATGCTGCCCTTGGCCTACGGGGCCGGCTGCATCGCCGCCCATCTTGCCGCAACCGTCGAAGGCCCCGGGCCGCCGGCAGGCACCGGGCCGGGCCTGCTCCCCGCCATGCAGGCAGTGCTGCTTCTCCTCACCTCGGCGGCCCTGTGGGGCCTGCTGGACGACGCGGCAGGGAGCGCCGGGCCCCGGGGCTGGCGGGGCCACTGGCGCAGCCTCCGGCAGGGGCGCTGGAGCACCGGCGTGTTCAAAGCCGCCGGCACCACCGCAGCCGCCCTGGCCGCCGCCGCCCTCCTGGGCGCGCCCCGGGCCTGGCTGCTGCCCGCCGCCCTGGTGGCCGCCCTGGCGGCCAACACCGTCAACCTGCTGGACCTGCGCCCGGGCCGCGCCCTGAAAGGCTTTTGGCTGGGTTCCCTCCTGGTGCTGATGGCCGGCGCAGCCGCCCCCTGGGCCGCCGGCGCCCTCCTGCCCCTGCTGGCCGCCACCGCCGCCTATGCCCCGTGGGACTTTTCCCGCCGGGTCATGCTGGGCGACAGCGGCGCCAACGCCTTGGGGGGCGCCTTGGGCCTGGCGGCGGCCGCCGTGCTCTGGACCCGGCAGCCCCCGGCCCTGGCGGCAGTGGTCCTTATCCTTCTGATCCTGCAGTGGCTGGGGGAGACCCGGTCGTGGTCCGCAGCCTTTGCCCGGGTGCCCTTCCTCCATGCCGTTGACAATTTGGGACACGATGAGACGCCCGGGCCCGCAGGAAAAGAAAAAAGCCTCGCGAATAGCGGCAAGGAAGATGCGAGGGGGTCTACATAAATGCATGTTTTCCATGCTTTAGCCGAACACGACCACGAACAGGTGATCTTTTGCCATGACCGGCAGTCGGGGCTGAAGGCCATCATCGCCATCCACAACAGCACCTTGGGACCGGCCTTGGGCGGCTGCCGCATGTGGCCCTACGAATCTGAAGAAGCAGCCATGCAGGATGTGCTCCGCCTGAGCCGGGGCATGACCTACAAGAACGCTGCCATGGGTTTGAATTTGGGCGGCGGCAAGTCCGTCATCATCGGCGACCCCCAGAAGGACAAATCCGAGGCCTTGTTCCGGGCCTACGGCAAATTTGTGGACTCCTTGGGCGGCCGCTACATCACCGCGGTGGATGCGGGCGTCACCGTAGAAGACATGACCCAGGTAGCCTCCGAAACCCGCTGGGTGGTGGGGCTGCCCGACCGCAGCGGCGACCCGTCGCCCGTGACCGCCGTGGGCGTGCTGGAAGGCATGAAGGCGTGCCTGCAGACGGTTTACGGCGACCCGTCCCTGAAAGGGCGCACCGTGGCGGTCCAGGGGGTCGGCTCGGTGGGCTACGAATTGTCCAAGCTGCTCCACGAAGAAGGCGCCAAACTGGTGGTCAGCGACATCTTCCCCGAAAAGGCCGAGCGGGCCCAGCGGGAGTTCGGCGCCCAGGTGGTGGATCCTGAGGCCATCTACGATGTGGAGTGCGACATCTTCTCTCCCTGCGCCCTGGGCGGCGTCCTCAACGACGACACCATCGGGCGGCTGAAGTGCCGGATCGTGGCGGGGTCCGCCAACAACCAGCTGGCGGCGCCCCAGCATGCCGGGGCTATGGCGGATCGGGGCATCCTCTACGCTCCCGATTTCGTCATCAACGGCGGCGGCGTCATCAACGTGACCGAAGAGTTCAACCCCGCCGGGTACGATCGTGCCCGGGCCTTGACCAAGGTGAGGGGAATCCACGGCAAACTGCTGCAGATCATGGCCATCAGCCAGAGGGAAGGGGTTACCACGGCGGAGGCTGCCGATATGCTGGCGGAACAGCGCATCGAAACCATCGGCCGCCTCAGCCGCTTCTATCTGCCTCCCGGGCGCTGATGCATTGGGGCGGCTGCAGGATTGCTTTGCCGGCGGGCGTCAGGCAAGGATTACCGGGCCCCACGGTCTTTTACAACCTAGGAGGATGTTCTTTTGGCTAAAGATCTTGAGAATCGGAACGATGGAGCGTCTTCCCCCGAAGCCGTGCATGTGGTGGAAGTGGAGAAGCTCATACGTCAACTCCCGGGGGTAATTTCGGCCAGGGTAATCGTCAACGACTGGGGCGCCATCGAAGAGGTCCACGTCCTGGCCACCACCGAGCGGGGCGCCAAGCAGATCGTCCGGGATGTGGAAAGCTCCCTGGCGGCCCGCTGGGGCATCAACGTTGATCACAAGAAGATCAGCGTAGCCCAGGTGAGCGCCCGGGGCACCCGCCTGCCGCCCATGCGCCTGAAGCTGTCGTCCCTCAAGCTGGAGAGCGACGCCATGCGGGGCCGCTTGTCGGTGGAGGTGACCTTGGGCGCGCCCACCGATCCCGACCTGACTTTCACCGGCACCGCCGGCGGTCCCAACACCGGTATGCACCAGTACCGGGTGGTGGCGTCGGCCACGGTGGAAGCCTTGAACCAGGCCATTTCCCCCGGCAACCAGCTGCTGCTGGAGGACACCCGCCTCCTCCACGTGGCCGGCCACCCCATCGCCTTGGTGCTCATCAACTTCGCCTCCGACGACGGCAGCGAAGAACTGCTGGTGGGCGGCGTCCGGGCCGACGGTGATCCCTTGCCCGCCTTCGTCCGCGCCTGCCTCCACGGCACCAACCGTCTCATGGAAGGCCGGGTGCGGCGGCGCGCCTCCCGGGGAGCAGGCACCGTCCAGGAGGCGGATGCCGTCCAGGAGGAAGGCGCCGGCGTGGCCGCTGCCCAGGCCAACCACAACAATGCCTAGTGAACCACCATCTTCGCCCCCGCCACCCCCGCCGCCACCGGTGCGCTTCGCCCGGGCGCGGGTGGAAGCCGTCCTGGAAAGCCGGGGACCATGGCAGGTTCTGGCGGTGCGCCGGGACGGGACGGGGGACGGGCCTGCCCGGCAGGAGCAGGCCTTCCACGACACGGCCCTGTGGGGAGCCTTATCCCCCGGCGATCAGGTAGTACTCAACGTGACGGCCGCCGAGCTGGAACTGGGCACCGGCGGCTTTCACTTTGTCGCCTGGGTGCCGGGCCGGGAAGGGATCCTGGCCCAGGCCCCCTTTCCCGGGCGCCGGGCGGGCCACATCATGAAGCTGCGCTACACTCCCCTGCAGCGCCGGGTAATGGCGGCGGAAGAGCCGGATCACCCTTTCAGCGCCTTTTTGGCCGACAGGACCGGGCTGGACGGCATGCCCGTAGTCATCGGAGGCCTGCACAGCCAAGTGGCCCCGGCGGTGGCCGGCCTGCGCCTTGTGCTGGGGAACCGGGCCCCCATCGTCTACGTCATGACCGATGCGGGGGCCCTGCCCGCCGGCTTCAGCCGGGTGGTCCACCGCCTGCGCGCCCAAGGCCTGCTGGATGCCGTCATCACCGCCGGCCACGCCTATGGGGGCGACTATGAGGCGGTCAACCCCCTGTCGGCCCTGCTGGCGGCCCGCCATGCCCTGGGCGCCGCCGCGGCCCTGGTGATGCCGGGTCCGGGCATCGTGGGCACCGGGCATCCCCTGGCCACCACCGCCGTGGAGCAGGCCGCCTGGATCGACGGGACCGCCGCCGCCCAAGGCCGGCCGGTGCTGGCCCTGCGGGTCGGCTTCCGGGATGAACGCTCCCGCCATCGGGGTGTGAGCCATCACACCTTGACGGTATTGTCCCTGGCGGCCCGGCCGTGCCTGCTGCCCTTGCCCCGCCTGCAGCCCCATGAAGAGGCCGTCCTCTGGTCAGCTCTGGAGGAAGGGGGCCTCCTGGAGAAGCACTTCCCCGTGACGGTGGACGGCGCCGCCGCCGTGGCCCGCCTGCGGGAATGGCTGCCGGCGGCCGAGACCATGGGGCGCACCGTGTATGACGACCCCGCCTTTTTCCTGGCTGCCGCAGCGGCGGGCGTGGCCGCCGGTCACCTGGCCGCCGTGGGCGCCGGGCAGCCCCCGGTGGCAGGAATAGGCCCTGCCGAGTCGGAAGGTTTCAGGGGCTGACGGCGTCGGGACACCGCCCATACTGCTCCAGCATCGGGAACGGAGGGATTTTGTGCCTTTTTTCAAGCCCCGCGGTGACGGGTCCGGCAAGTCCCGGGCCTACCTGGCCGGTGTTGCGGCATCGGTCTTAATTTTGGCTGTCCTATTGGTCTTGATCTCGCCCTTATCCCTGCAGGCCCAGGAACAAGAAGAGGATCCCTGGCAGCTGCTGAAGGACGTCTACTTCATCCTCCAGTCCCAATTCCACCGGCCGGTGGACCTGGACCTGTTCCTGAAGGGGGCTTTGGAAGGCGCCCTGGAGGCCCTGGAGGATCCTTACACCCGCTACCTTTCCCCCGAGGAGCTGACGTCCGTCCGGGATGAGTTGGACGGCTTCATCACCGGCGTGGGCATCGTCATCCATCGAGAAGGGGACCAGGTGGTGGTGGTGTCGCCCTTGTCCGGCACCCCGGCCGAGGAGGCGGGCATCCGCCCCGGCGACGTGATCACCGCCGTGGACGGCCAGTCCACCGCCGGCATGTCCCCGGCACAGGTGGGCCGTTTGATCCGGGGGTCCGAGGGCACCCAGGTGACCTTGGAACTGCTGCGGGACGGCCGGGAGACCATCACCTTGACCTTGACCAGGAAGCGTATCCACATCCCGGGCATCGAGAGCAAGGTGCTGGACGGCGATGTGGGCTACATCCGCATCATCGAATTCCAAAGCGGGGTCGGGGCCGCCCTGGAGGTGGTCCACCAGCAGATGGTGCGCCAAGGTGTGAAGTATTTCGTGCTGGACCTGCGCAACAACCCCGGCGGCCTGCTCAACGAGGCCCTGCAGGCGGCCGATGTATTCTTGTCTGGGGGACCCATCACTCACGTGCAAATCGCCCGGGGGCCCCAGCGGACCTATGATGCCGCCGGCGGCGGGGAAGCCCTGCCCGTGGCCGTCTTGATCAACAGGGGCACCGCCAGCGCCGCCGAGATCCTGGCCGCCGCCATCGCGGAAAACGATGTGGGCTTCCTGGTGGGGACCCCCTCCTACGGCAAGATGACCATCCAGCGGCTGCTGCCCCTGCCCGGGGGCGGCGGGATACAATTTACCACGGGCCAGTACTTGACGCCCCTGCGCCAGCGCATCGCCGGCACGGGGCTGACGCCCGACATTTCGGTCCCCCAGGCCGATCCCTTGCCCATCCCCGAGATGTCGCCCCTGACGGGCCAATGGGAATTCCGCCGGGGCGACCGGGGCCTGGAAGTGCAGGGGTTGCAGCAACGCTTGAACTGGTTGGGCTATGATAGCGGTGAAGCCGACGGGCATTTCAACGCCCGGACCGCCGCCGCCTTGGCCGCCTTCCAGCGGGATCACGGCCTGGCGCCCACGGGGCGGCTGGACGGGACGGTCATCGGGCCTTTGAACAAGGCTGTGGAAGACCGGGCCCGGGGCGTGCTCCCCGCCGCCGACCCGGCGGATCCGGTGGTGGCGGCGGCCATATCCGCCCTGCGCAGCGGCTTTCAACGTCCATAACCGCGTGGGAGTGAGCTTGTGTCCCAGAGAATGAACCGCCAGTACCGCCGCGAGATGGAGCGGGCGGAAAAGCGGCGCCACAAGCGGGTCGGGGCCATGCGGTCCCGGCGGGAGCGCCGTGTGACCCAGGGGCGGGAGACGGCCAAGGCCGGCTTGAAAAATTGGTTCCTGACCGCCTACAAACCCGCCGACATGCTGCTGCTGTTCCTGGTGCTGTGGGCCTTCCGCTATGCCGCCATGTTCTGGCTGGGCAGCCAGGGGGGCGACACCGTCAACCCCGTCCATGTGGTCATTGCGGGCATAGTCACCCAGGGGCTGTTCGCCTTGGTGCTGGTGGCCTACATACGCTACCTGGCCCGGGAAGAAGTGGAGTGGCTGGGCCCCCCGGAAGAACAAACTGCGCCCACGGCGGCCGTCATCACGGGGCTCCTGCTGGGGGTGCTGGCCTGGGGCCTGACCTACCTGCTGGGCCTGGGCTGGACCTGGCTGGGCCGCATGGTCCCCTTGCCCGAAGGGCCCGGCGCCACCCCCCTGTGGATTCCCGGCAACGTACCGCCGGCCGTGGCTTTCGATTCGCCCACCATCGGCATCGGGGTGGCCGTGGCGGCACTGGTGGTGGCCAACGCCCTGGCCGACGAGCTGTTCTACCGGCGGGTCCTGATGCGCCTCCTGGAGCGCATCGGCCTGCGGGAGCAGGCCCGCATCTTCTTCAGCATCTTCTTGTTCGCCGTCAGCATGGGCACCACCGACTACATGCTGGGGAGCGTCCTGGCGGGCGCCGCTTTCGCCTTGGCCTATCACCGCACCAAGGCCACCATCATTCCAGTGCTGGGCAATCTTGCCTGGGGTGCTTTACGCTTCATAATAGGCTAGTCTTGAAGTAGGCAGAGCAGGAAGGAGCAGGCAGGCGGGCGCAACGGTCCGAATTACTTCAACAAGGGGCGTTGGCATGTGAACACCATGAAGGACACGGAAGTCCGGGAAGCATGGGCCATGTGGAGTGTAGAGGAAGCAGGCCGGGAAGACGCTGAGGAGATACTCAGCCTGCAGCAGCAGGCATTCCAGGCCAACCAGAAGCACTACGACGTGCTGCTGCCCGAAATGGCCGAGACCCTCCCCGAGCTGCTGGACGACATGGACGATTGCCACGTCTTGGTGGCCCGCGATCAAGGGCGGATCGTGGGGGCCATCCGTTACCGCATCAGCGGCAGCACGTGCCACGCCTACCGGCTGGCGGTGGATCCCGCCTACGCCCACCTGGACATCGGCCGTTCCCTCATGTGGGCGGTGGAGCAGCGGGCCATGGCCGATGAGGAATGCCGGGAGATCGTCATCATCACCCGTCTCCGGGATGCTCCGGCCATCCTCTTCTCCCTGAAGATGGGGTACCGGCCCTTCCAGCTGATGGTGGACCGGGAGCACCAAATGGACGCCATCCGGTTCGCCAAGCGGCTGCGCTAGCCGGCTTCCTCTCCCGGGCTGGGTACGGGCAGGCGGGCGACCCAGGCGTGGGCCGCCAGGCAGGCCAGGAGACCGAAGATCAGGCCCGGCATGAGGGAGTCGATATCCAAATACTCATCCAAGGTGTGGGCGCCCCGTCCCCGCTTGATGCCGATGCACAAGGCGGGGATGCCCTTGGCCAGGGGCACGTTGGCATCGGTGCTGGAGGCCCGGTGATAGGCCGGGATCCGGCAGGCCGCCGCCGCGGCCCGGGCCGCCTGGACCAGGGGGTGGTCTCCGGCCAGGGCGCCTGTGGGCCTGTCACCCACCACCTTCACCGCCACCCGCACACCCCGCCCTTGGGCCTCCCGGATGCACAGGGCCCGCACCTGCCTTTCCAGGCGGACCAGTTCCGCCGCGTCCTCGGAGCGCAAGTCGATGACAAAGGAAGCCTCGTGGGCGATGACGTTCACCGCGGTGCCGCCCTCCACCAGGCCGATGTTGAGGGTGGTGCGGGGCTTCTGGGGCAGGGGCAGCCGGTCCAGGGCCGCCGCGGCGTGGGCCATGACGTGGATGGCGCTGGGGTTGCCGTAGTCGCCCCAGCTGTGGCCGCCGGGGCCCCTGAAGGTCACCTCCAGCCGGCGGCTGCCGATGGCCTGGTGGCAAATGAGGCCCAGGGAGCCGTCCAGCACCAGGCAGGCGCCCACCTGCTGCCGGCCGGCCAGGCCCGGGCCCAGCAGGTGCTTCATCCCCCGCAGGTCCCCCAAGCCTTCTTCGCAAACGTTTCCCACAAACCAGATGGGCGCTTCGGCGGTGAAGCCGGCCGCCTGAAGGGCTTTGGCCAGCATGATGAGGGCGGCCACCGAAGCGGAGTTGTCGCTGACACCGGGAGCCCACAGCCGGTTGGCCCGGCGCCGGACCGTCACGTCCACATGGGCGGGGAAGACGGTGTCCAGATGGGCGCTCACCACCAGCGCCGGGGCCCGGGGCCGGTCGGGCCCCAGGCGGCCCAGCACATTGCCCACCTGGTCCATGTGGACATCCTCCAAGCCTTCCTGAAGGAAACGCTGGGCGACCCAGCGGCCCCGCCGGGCTTCGGCGAAGGTGGGGGCGGGTATTTGGCAAACGGCGATGATTTCCTCGATGTATTCTTCCAGGCGGGGCTCCAGCCAGGCAGCGGCTTTCCGGTATACGACGGCATCCACACCTGGGGGAAGCATGAATCCTCCTTACCCGGCCGCTCCTTTATGCAGCCGGCGCAATAGATAGCCCGTCAACAACTGGGCCACATCAACCCTTAAGCCCGGATCCGCCGGCAGGTAGTTGGGCCAGGCATTCACCTCGATGACCAGCAGGCGGCCTTGGCTTTCTATTATGTCCACCCCGGCGATGTCCAGACCGACGGCCCGGGCGGCCCCCAGGGCCAGGTGGGCCAGGGCCGGGGTGACCTCGCACCGGGCCGGCGTGCCCCCCAGGTAGACGTTGGTTTTCCAGCTCCCTTTGGGGGCGATGCGGTTGGCGGCCGCCGGCGCTTGATCTCCCACCACCAGCACCCGGATGTCCCGGCCCGGGTGGCGGATGTACCGCTGCAGGTAGACGGGGCGCTTGTAGTTCCGCAGGCGCTTGCGCAAGCCTTTGGCGGTGCGGTAGCGGGCCACGCCCACGCCCAGGGCGCCCTGCCACGGCTTGAGGACCACCGGCAGGCCCAGCTGCTGCCGGGCATACCGGTGCAGGCCCGGCCGGTTGCGCAGGGTGAAAAGGGTAGGTGGGTGGGGGATGCCGGCTTGGGCGAGGCGGACGGTGGTCAAGGCCTTCACCTTGGCCGCCAGCCAGCCGCCGGCCCGGTTGACCACGGGGTAGTTCATGTATTCCAGGGCCTGCACCACCTCGATCCCTTCCCCTTCGTTGCGGAAGAGGCCGTTGACCACCAGGCGGGGCTCCACGGGGTCGCCCCGCCGGTCCAGGAGCACCATCTGCCGGCGGGTCCAGTGGAAGGTTAGGGCGGCGGGGGCCAGGGCCTTGATGGACACCCCGGCCTGCTCCAGCCTTTCCACCAGGGCCCGGTTTCGGTATTCCTTCAAATCCGGGTCATGGGTGATGAGGAGAATGTCCATCAACCCTTCCTCCCTTGCAGGCCGGGAAATAAGCAGGTCCATTCCCTGCCATCCTATGGCCTCAGGGCAAGGGGGTGACCCGTCGTCACCGGGCCGGCAGGCCTTCCATAGTATGGTGCGGGGGAGCAGGAGGGAGGCGAGCGGTGGTGTCCCCGACCTGCCGGTGTTGAAATGGCTGCCCGACGAGCGTACCGGGTCACCTTCATCGGCCGTTACAGAGAAGGCGCCGCCGGCCAGGCCCGCAGCCTGTTCCTCGGGCTGCACGAATTGGGTCATGTGGTGCAGGAAATCAACGTGGGCCGCCGCCCCGACTTGCTCCGGAACCCCTGGCGCCGGTCCGGCGGCCACGGCCCGGTGTTCGTACGGCTGGATCGCATTGCGGCGGAGATTGCGGCTTTTCGACCTGATGTTATATTCCTCGTGGGCGGGGGTCTCACCTTCACCCGCCGGGAAATGGCCGCCCTCCGGGAGCATTGCGCCGTGGTGGGCTTCACCTTGGAGGATCCGGCGGCGGCAGGCACCGTTTCCCGCTACGCCGGCATGTTCACCCTCCACGTGACGCCCTCCCTGGCCGCCGCCCGCCTCTACCGGGAAGCGGGCTGCCGCAGCACCCTCTACCTGCCCTACGCCGTGGATGCCCGCTTTTTTGTGCCCCGGCCCGCCGCCCCCCAGTTCCAGGCCCAGGTGGCCGTCATCGGCCATGCTACGCCCCGGCGCATCGAGATTGCCCGGACCCTGGCGGGACAATTCGACCTGCGGCTCCACGGCAGGGGCTGGCCCTTCGGCACCACGGGGCCCGTGCGGGGCGACGACTGGTTCCGGGCGGCCTGGTCCACGCCCATGCTGGTGCACATTCCCCGCAGCCACGACGGCCTGGAGAGCCCCGGGCCGGGGGTGTTCGAAGGCACCGCCGCCGGGCGTTTGGTCTTCACGGCCTACTTGGACGAACTGCGGCCCCACTTCAACTACGGGGAAGAAATCATCGGCTTTGAGGATGGGGACGACCTGGCGGCCAAAATCCGCTACTACCTGGAGCGCCCCGGGGAGGCCGAGGCCGTGGCCGCGGCGGGCCGCCGCCGCACCGGCCGGGATCACACCTGGGCCCAGCGCCTGGACCATCTGTTTGCCCGGCTGGCAGGGGCGGGGGAGCAGGGCCGGCCGTGGCCGCCTTTGGATTCGGGGCCGGCCCTGCGCCTGAGCCGGCGCCCCGCCAGGGCGGCCCCACCGGCTGCTGAGGCGGAGCCGGCCCCACCGGCAGAGCCTGCCCCCCAGGAACCGGAGGCGCGGCGGCGGCGCCGGGCTCCCTCCCGCCGGCGCAGGCGGGCCAGGGCCAGGCCGTCCTCCGGCCGGGTCCGGCCGGCCAGGGGGTAGGGCCCCATGCCTGTGGTCAGCCTGCTGTTGCCCGTCCACAACCAAGCCGATGCCGTGGGGCCAACGGCCGCCTCCATCCTCGCCCAAACCTTGCAGGACTGGGAATTGCTCCTGGTGGACGACGGCTCCACCGACCACCTGCCGGCGGTGCTGGCCCATTTTCCCGACCCGCGGCTGCGGCTGATCAGCCGGCCCCACGCCGGGCTGGCCCGGGCTTTGAACCGGGGCCTGGCCCAGGCCCGGGGCGACTACGCCGGCTGGTGCCTGCCGGGGGACATCCTCCTGCCCGCCTGCCTGGCCGCCCTCCATGCAGCCCTGGCTTCCCGGCCCGATTGCGGCGCCGTGTACGCCGACTACCAACTGGTGGATGCCGACGCCAACCCCCTGACCTGCGCCCGGGTGGGGCCGGAGGCCGCCGGCCGGCCCTTTGCCTGGGGGCCCGCCTTCCTGCTGCGCCGGGAAGTGGTGGACGCCGTGGGGCCCTTCCGGGAAGGGCAGGTGGGGGACCCCCTGGCCGATTACCACCGGCGGGTCTGCGGGACGGCCCGCCCCTGCCGGCTGCCGCGGGTACTGTACCTGTCCATGGGGGGGCGAGGGGCTTGACGGAGGGGGCTGGGTTGTCCCTCCTGGCCTTGTACGGCTCCCCCCGGGAGGCCCTGGCCCTGGCCCCCGTGGTCCAGGCCGCCCGGGCCCAGCCCCGGCTCCTCCAGGTGACCACCGCCGCCGTGGGGGATGCCGCCATGCTGGCGGAGCCGGCCTTGGCCGCCCTGGGCTTGACCACCCACTACACCTTGCCCGTGGACCTTTCCCCCGGGGCCCCTCCCCAGCAGCAACTGGCCCACGTGCTGGAAGCCGTGGCTCCTTTCCTGGCGGAGCAGGAGCCCGGCGTGGCTTTGGTGGCGGGGTACGGCTGGACGGCGGCGGCTGCCGCCGTGCTGGGGGGCTACCGGCGCATCCTGCTGGCCCATGTGGATGCCGGGCGGCGCTGGTACCGGTCCGGCCGGCAGGCGGTCCGGCAGCCCCGTCGCGGGGCGGCCGGGCCGGGATCGGCGGGGTTCGGCCCGGCAGGGGTTGGTCCTGCAGGGGTTGGCCCGCCGGACTTCCACCACCGCCTGCTGGCCGCCGGCGCCCATATCCACCTGGCCGCCACGGCTTTGGCCCGGGGCAACCTGCTCCGGGCCGGCGTGCCCCCGGAAGGGGTTTTCGTCACCGGCAGCCCTTTGGTGGACGCCGCCCTTCGGTTCCAGGCCGGTTCCCGGGAACCGGCCGGCCTGGAGGAGCAGGATCCGGCGCCGGAGACCGGCCTTGGCGGCGGCCGGCGCCTCGTCCTGGCCCTGGTGGACCATGAGCATATCGACGGTGATTCCCTGGCGGAATTTTACCGGGGGCTGGCCTGGGCCGCCCGGGAGGCGCCCGGCCATCTGTTGGTAGTGGAGGAGCCTGCCCGCCGGGACCTGCAGCCCTTGGCGGCGCGGCACCTGGCCGGCGTGCCGGGTATCAATGTGGTGCCGCCCATGACCTGGCGGCGCCGCTGGCGGCTCCTGGCCGGGGCCTACTGCGCCGTCACCCCGGGCGGCGCCGCGGAAGAGGAAGGCCCCTGCTTCGGCGTTCCCGTGCTCATTATGGCCGGCGGCACAAGCCGGCCCGAGATGGTGGAACTGGGGGGCAGCCGCTTGACGGGCGGCACGGCCCAAGGGCTGGCCCGGCAGTTGACGGCCCTGCTGGCGGATCCCGGCCTGCGCCGGGTCATGGCCAAGGTGCCCAACCCCTACGGGGACGGCCGGGCCGCCGGGCGCATCCTTCAGGCCATCCTGCACCGGCTGGGCCGGGCGCCCGCGCCGCCGCCCCCCTTCGGCTCCCCGGGACGGCAATCATTGCCGGGCTCTCCGTCTTGAAGGGCGTACATATGTTCGCATATAATCTCCTCCACAACATGATTTTGCTCGACGGTTCCGTGGGGGTGTGACCGGTTTCCGGCCTTGTGGTCATCCATTGGACTTTGGCGGGGCTGCTGGCGGGAGCCGCGGCCCGGCGGGATACAGACGGGGCCCGGCCCCACGCCGTGCCCCTGGTGGTCACATCGGCCGGGGTCGTGGTGGACACGTGCCCCCAGGCGGCTGCCGCGGGGATCGAGATAGGCATGACGGCGGACCACGCCCGGCAGGTGTGCCGGCCCCTGGAGGCGGTGGACCGGGCCGCCGTGGCGGCCCCCTTGTTCCAGGCCCGTTTCGATGAGATGTGCCGGCTGGCGTACCGGCTGTCGCCCAGGGTGGAGCCGGACCCGCCCTTGTCCCTGTACTTCGATCTGCGGGAGCCGGGGGCCGGCGGGCGGTGGCCGGCGGAGCAGGGGGAGCGGCTGCGGGAGGTTTTGGCCCCCTTGGCCCGGGCCTTGGTGCCCAGGGCAGGCCACCGGCTGCGGGTGGGGGCTGCTCCCAACCGTTTTCTGGCCCGCATCGCCGGCCATTTGCTGCAGGACCGCGCCTTGCTCCGCCGGGCGGGGGCGGCCGCTCCCTTGATTTACCTGCCCCCCGGCGACCATGGGCCGGCGGAGGTGCTGGCCGTGCCTCCCGGGGCCGAGGCCCGCCTGCTGGCGCCCCTGCCCGTTTCCCTGCTGTGGCCCTTGGCCCCCGAGGCCCGGGAGCGGCTCCGGGAGTTGGGGTTCTACACCATCGGCGCCGTGGCCGCCGCGGGGGCGGACCTGCTGCAGGAGGCGCTGGGGGCTCACGGTCTCCAGGCGGCCCGCCTGGCCGCCGGCATCGATCCTACACCGGTGGCGGCGGCTTACGGGCCCGAGGGGTGGGGGGCGGCCACAGCCCGGGAGAGCCGCGCCGCCGATCTGCTGGGCGGCAGCCAGATGAACTTGTGGTCGTCCCGGCCGGGGGCGGCCCGCCGGCCCCCCAACAGCCCGGGCGCCCAGGGCGGCGGCGCCGGCACCGGCGCAGGGAGCCCCGATTTGCCGCCCCGGCTGGTGCAGGGCCTGCGCCGGAAGTTTCCCGGCTCCGCCATCGGGCTGGGGGCGGAATTGGACACCCACCACCGGGAGCAGATGCTGTCCTACTGGGATCCGCTGCGGATCCAGGGCGCCGGTGACCGGGCCCCTGCCGAGGGGGATGATTGACCTTGCCCAAAATCATCAACCGCCCCGTAAAGGTTTGGACCGACGAAGCCGGGCGGCCCCTGGCTTTTTTGTTCCGCCGCCGCCGGCACCCGGTGGCCTGCGTGCTGGAAGTGTGGGAAGAACTGGACCATTGGTGGGAAGCCCCTTTGGAGCGGACCGTGTACCGCCTTGAAACCGCCGCCGGCGGCTTGTACGAATTGGAGTTCCGCCGCCCCGAAGGGCGCTGGTATCTTTACAAAGCCTACGATTGAAAGGTATGGCGGCCCATGTCTCCTTTCACCCACCTGCACGTTCATTCCAACTTCTCCTTTTTGGACGGCGGCTCTTCCATCCGTGACCTGGTGGCCGAGGCCGCCCGCCTGGACATGGAAGCCCTGGCTTTGACCGACCACGACAACGTGGCCGCCGCGGCGGATTTCCACCGCCTGGCCCTGGCGGCGGGCATCCGGCCCATCCAGGGGGCCGAGTTGACGGTGTCCGCCGTGGGCGAGGAAGGGGACGAGCGCCCTTTTCACCTGGTGGTGCTGGCGGAAGACGCCGCCGGCTACGCCAACCTGTGCCGCATCCTCACCGACGCCCACCTGCAGAACCCCCGGGGCAGCCCTCGGGTGACGCCGGCCATGCTCCGGGGGCGCACCGGCGGCTTGATCGCCCTGTCGGGCTGCCGGCAGGGGGAGGTGCCGTGGCGCCTGCTGCGGGGCGACAAGGAAGGGGCCCGGCGGGCGGCGGCCTTCTACAGCCGCCTCTTCGGCCCAGACCGGTTTTACCTGGAGATCCAGGCCGACAACCTGCCGGGGGCCCGCAGCCTGGCCCGCCACCTGCGGGATTTGGGCGAGCATCTGGGCATCGGGCTCATGGCCGCCAACAACGTCCACTACAGCACCCGGGACCGGTTCCCCGTCCACGATCTTCTTACGTGTGTCCGCCTGGGCATCCGCCTGGATGAAGCCCATCCCCAGCGGCGCCTCAACGCCGAAAACTACTTGAAGCCGGCCCGGGCCATGGCGGCGGTGATGGCCCACCTGCCCGGGGGGCGGGAAGCCCTGGCCAACACCCGCAGGGTGGCGGAGCGGTGCGGCCCGGCCCTGGATCTGGAGGCCAACCTGCACCCCGCCTTCGCGGTGCCCGGGGGCGGCAGCGCCGGGGCCTACCTGCGGGAACTGGTCTACACCGGCGCCCGGGAGCGGTACGGGCGGGTGGACCGGGATCTGGAGCACCGCCTGGAGCACGAGCTGAACATCATCAACCGGCTGAACTACGCCGACTACTTCCTGCTGGTGTGGGACGTGGTGCGCTACGCCCGCAGCCGGGGCATCCGCTGCGCGGGGCGGGGCTCGGCGGCCGATTCGGCGGTGGCCTACTGCCTTTACATAACCGAGGTGGACGCCCACGGCCGCGGCCTGCTTTTCGAGCGCTTCATGAGCCTGGAGCGGGCCCAGCGGCCCGACATCGACATCGACTTCGACTGGCGCTACCGGGATCAGGTGGCCGAATACGTCTACCGGAAATACGGCCGGGACCACGTGGCGGCCGTCAGCACCTACCATACCTACAGGGCCCGCAGCGCCGTCCGGGATTTGGGCAAGGCCATGGGGTTTCCCGCCCATGAAATCGACCGGCTGGCCAAGGTGCTGCCCCACGGCTTCGCCGGCGATGCCGCCGCGGTGCTGGAGGCGGTGCCGGAACTGCGGGACAGCGGCCTGCCCCTGGAGCGCTACCGCCGCCTGTTTCGCCTTTGCGCCGCCGTGGCCGGCTTTCCCCGCCATTGGGGCACCCACCTGAGCGGCCTGGTCATCAGCCGCCGGCCCCTGACGGACATCACCCCCCTGCAGCAGTCGGCCAAGGGGGTGGTGGTGACCCAGTTCGACAAGGAAGGTGTGGAGGACCTGGGCCTCATCAAGCTGGACCTGCTGCCCCTGCGTACCTTCGGCGCCATCGAGGATGCCCGGCGGGCCATCGCCGCCCGGGATCCCGGGTTCGACTACGAGCGGCTGCCCCTGGACGACCCCGACACCTTCGCCATGATCAGCCGGGGCGAGACCATCGGCGTGTTCCAGTTGGAGAGCCCGGCCCAGCGGGCGCTGCAGCCCCGGCTGCAGGCCGCCGACCTGGAGGACATCGTGGCCAGCGTGGCCGTCATCCGGCCCGGCCCCATCAAGGGCAACATGGTGGAGCCCCTGCTGGCCCGCCGCCGGGGGGAGCAGCCCATCACCTACCTGCATCCCAGCCTGGAGCCCATTTTGTCCAAGACGTGGGGCGTGGTGCTGTTCCAGGAGCAGGTCATCGAAATCGCCACCGCCGTGGCCGGCTTCAGCCCCGGGGAGGCGGACCGGCTGCGGCGGGTCATGTCCCATGCCCGCTCCCGGGCGGAGATGGAGGACATCGGCCGCCTGTTCGTGGCGGGAGCCCGCCGGCGGGGGATCAAGGAGGAGGTGGCCCGGGAGATCTTCTCCTACATCCAGGGCTATGCCAGTTACGGCTTTTGCGAGGCCCACGCCGCGGCTTTCGCCACCACCGCCTACAAGACCGCCTACTTGCTGCGCCATTACCCGGCGGAATTTTTCGCCGCTCTCCTGAGCCATCAGCCCATGGGCTACTACCCGCCCAACACCCTGGCCCTGGAGGCCCGCCGCCGGGGGGTGCGGCTGCTGCCCGTGGACATCAACGCCAGCGACGCCCCTTTCACCGTGGAGGAAGGGGCCATACGCATCGGCCTGCAGCAGGTGAAGGGCATGCCCCGGGACATGCTGGAGGCCCTGCTGGCGGAGCGGGACCGGCGGGGAG
>DATGRI010000001.1 GCA_035303785.1 Sphingobacteriaceae bacterium | reverse complement strand
GGGCCTTGGCAGGAGAGGGGAAGAGCCGTGCCGACGGCGGTGTCGGTTACCCAGGGGCGGCCTGGCATAGTTTATGTGGGCTTGTCCAAAGGGTGCATGTGAACTTGGTGGATGACCCGCTGCAGCACTTCCACCGGGGTGTCGGGCAGCACACCGTGACCCAGGTTGAAGATGTGACCCGGGCGACCGGCGGCGGCCGCCAGCACCCGCTGGACCGCCTGGTCCACCGCCGCCTCGGAGCCCAGCAGCACCGCCGGGTCCAAATTGCCCTGGACGCCCACCTGGGGACCTACCAGATCCCAGGCCTTGTCCAAGCCGATGCGCCAATCCACCCCCACCACATCGGGGCCCGCCGCCGCCATCAAGGGGAGCAGGGTGGCGGTGCCGGTGCCGAAGTGGATCAAGGGCACCTCAGGATGGGTCTCCCGGAGATGCCGGAAGATGCGGCGCGAATAGGGCAGCACGAACTGCTCGTAGTCCCACGGCGACAAGACGCCCACCCAGCTGTCGAACAACTGCAGGGCCTGGGCGCCGGCTTCCGCTTGGGCCGCCATGTACTCGGCGATGTTGTCGCTCAAGGTGGACATCAGCCGGTGCCACAGGTCAGGGCGGGCGAACATCAACTGGCGGGCCCGGGTGAACTCCCGGGAGGGGCGGCCTTCGATCATGTAGCAGGCCAGGGTGAAGGGCGCCCCGGCGAAGCCGATGAGGGGCAGCCCCGCCAACTCCTTCTTGACCAGGGCGATGGCCTGCATCAAGTAATCGTGGACTTCCCGGGGATCGTACTGCCGCAGGCGGGCCACGGCCTCCTCATCCCGGATGGGCTGGGCCATCACCGGGCCCACGGTGGGCTCGATGTTGAAGTCCACCCCCAAGCCTTCCAGGGGCAGCATGATGTCGGCAAAGATGATGGCCGCATCCACTTCCAGATGCTCGATGGGAAGCAAGGTCACCTGGGCCGCCAGTTCCGGGGTGCGGCACATGGTGAGGAAATCATACTTTTCCCGCAAGGCGCGGTACTGGGGGAAGATGCGGCCTGCCTGGCGCATGAACCAGACGGGCGTCTTGTCCACCGGTTCCCGGCGACACGCCTTCAGGAAGCGGTCACGGGACATTCCATCACATCCTTTGCTCCGGTTGGGGCTGTTTCCTTTGGGGCCATAGGTGGGCGGCCAAGCGGCGGGCCGCCTCCTGTCCCTGGCGGATGCAGTCGGGGATGCCCACGCCCTCCAGGGCGGCGCCGGCCGGCTCCAGGCCCGGCAGCCCGGCGGCGGCATCCCGGACGGCCTGCACCCGCTCCAGGTGGCCCACCACATATTGGGGCATGCCCCGGGGCCAGCGGTAAACCCTGCTCAAAACAGGCTCCTCGGTAATGCCCAGGAAAACTTTCAGATCGGCCAGGACCGCCTCCACCAGCTCTTCATCGGGCAGGGCCAGGGCTTCCCGGGTGCCCATGCGGCCCACGAAGGAGCGGACCAGCACCGTGCCTTGGGGGGTCGTGTGGGGCCACTTGCTGGACAGCCACGTGCAGCCGGTGATGGTGCGTTCTTCGGTTTCGGGAACGAGGAAGCCGCTGCCGTCCAAGGGATGGGACACCCCGGACCGCCGGAAGGCCAAGGCCACCACCGCCGTGTCGGCGTAAGGGATGGCCGCCAAAGGATCGGCCACTTCCGGCAGGCCCTCCAAAAGGCGGGCGGCGGCGAAGCCCGGCACCGCCATGACGACCCCGGCGAAAGTGTCCGTGCTGCCGCCGGAGGTGAGCCGCCAGCCCCCGGCCGTGGGGGCCACGGCGGTGACGGGGGTGTTGAGCAGCAGCCGGGTCGCCCGCAGGGACCGGGCGGCGGCCGCCGGCATGGCGGCCAAGCCCCTCGACAAGGTGACGAAAGGGGAGGGGGAAGGGCCGGCCTGGCCGCCCGTTCCGGCCCGGGCCCGCTGCCGGCGCAGGCCTTCCACCAGGCTGCCGTGCTCCCGCTCCAGCCGGGCCAACTGGGGAAAGGTGGCCTGGAGGCTCAAGTCCCCGGCGTGGCCGGCGGCGATGGAGGCCAGGATGGGCCCGGCGATCTTGCGGGCCGTTTCCGCCCCCAGCCGGCGGGCGAGAAAATCCCCCAATGATTCGTCACCCTGGTCAGTGGCGGGGGGCACCAAGGGCTCCCGGGCCGCCCGCACCTTGCCGGGCCACGACAGCAGGGGCGCCTGCCACAGGCTCAAGGGCGTGGTGGGCACCCCCAGCACCCAGCCGGGGGGCAGCGACCAGAGCCGTTCCCCTTCGGCCATGTAGACCCGCCGGCCTTGGGGAGCGGTCTCCACCAGCAGGGATTCCAGGCCCAGGCGCCGGGCCAGGTCCACGCCCCAAGGCTTCTGCCGGACCATGGAATCGGGGCCCTGCTCGATGATCAAGTCGCCGGGGGTATCGGTCTGCACCTTGCCCCCCAGGCGGCCGTCGCTTTCGAAAAGGGTTATAGCCAGGGGAGCCCCGGCCTCCGCCGCCAGGGCTTCCAGTTCCAAGGCAGCCGCCAGGCCGGTGATGCCCCCGCCCACGACCGCCACCCGGACGGTGCTCACGGGCGCCGGACCTCTTGCCCGGGCAAGGCGGCGGCAGCCACCTCGGCCAGGGCCTGGACGAAATCTTCCGCCGCGTTCAAGGACTCGGTGCGGGCGAACTCCAGGCCCGCTGCCTGGGCCTCATCCCGGGCCTCCACATCCAGGTCGTAAAAAATCTCCAAGTGGTCGGCGGTGAAGCCGATGGGGCAGGCCACCACCGCTTTCATTCCCAGGTCCGGCAGCTGGGGAATCACTTCGCAGATGTCGGGGCCCAGCCAGGGGATGTTGGTGCTGCCGGCGCTCTGGTAGGCCACCTGCCAGTGCTTCAGGCCGGCCGCCTCCGCCGCCGCCGCGGCGCTTTCCTGCAGGTGGCGGGGATAGGGGTCGTCGGTCTCCGCCAGCCGGGCCGGCAGGCTGTGGGCGGTGAAGATGACCATCACCCGGTCGGGGTCCTGGGTCTCCAGCCCGGCCAGGGCCGCCCTCAGGCGACGGGCCATGGCGGCGATGAACCCGGGGTGGGTATGCCAGTGCTCCACCCGGTGCAGGGTCAGCCCCGCTCCCCGGTCGCCCTGGTCCGCCAGGGCCTTGTCCACCTCTTTGTAATAGCCGCCGATGCTCATGACGGAATACTGGGGCGCCATCACCAGGGCCACGGCTTCCCGGATGCCGTCGTCCAGCATGCGCTGGACGGCCTCGGCGATGAAGGGCGCCGCGTGCTTCATCCCCACGTAAGGCCGAACTTCCCGTTGCACCAGGGTTTGCAGGTGCCGGGCGATGCCCTCGGCTTGGGCCTCGGTGATCTCCGTCAAGGGCGAGGTGCCGCCGATGATTTGATACCGGCGCTTCAGGTCGGCCACCGCCTCGGGGGACGGCTCCCGCCCGCCCAAGATGTGCCGGAAATAGGGCTCGATGTCTTCTTCGGTGGCCGGCGTGCCGTAAGCCATGACCAGCAAACCCAATGGTGCCGTATCAGTCACGCTTTCCCCTGCCTTTCTCTGGGCGCTTTATCGGTGCCGGATCAAAGCCGGTCCATGTTCAGCATGGGCATTATCAGTGAAGAGGACAAGGGGGAGGCGGAGGTACGGGGCAGGCGGGGCTCGTTCCACCGGCCGGAGCGCAGGCGGATGTTTTCCATGGCGGCGCCAAGGAAGATGCCGATGGTCAAGGCGATGCCCACCAGCAGGACCAGCAGGGCCCGCCGGGCGAACTGCGACCCTTTGGCCATGTCTACTACCCCCCTTGTAGCCCAACTTAGCACGGCCCGGCACTACTTGGTACCCGGCGGCCGCCGTATATTGGCATAAGACCTGGCGCCGCCCCGTAGGTTCCAGCCTGTGCCGGTTCATGGGCTCCCGCCTGATCCCGGGGCAGGTACCGGTGCAGGTAGTATGGAAGGAAAAGGGCCATAACCTTCGCTCCCGGGGAGGGATGCGTTGTGCGGCAGCGCTATGTGCCTCTGGCACCCCGTGATGATCTGTTTCAAGGGCAGGTGCTGCTGAAGGACGGCACGGCAGCCACCATCCACGTGGCCACCAGGGATGACAAGCAGGCCCTGGCCCGGTTTTGGGCCCACCTGTCGGGCGAGTCCCGGGCCCAGCGCTTCTTGGCCGTAGTGTCGCCCCGCTATGCCACGGCGGCCACCCTCCCCCCCGAAGAAGTGGATCCCAGCAAATCCTTGACCTTGGTGGTCAGCCACGGCACCGGGGATGACAAGGTTTACCTGGGCGTCGGCTCCTACGTGGTCATGGAGGACGACCCCACGGTGGCCGAAGTGGCCCTGGCCGTGGACGACGAATGGCAGGGCCAGGGCATCGGCACCCTGCTCCTGGAGCGGCTGGCCATGGCCGCGGTGCGCAACGGCATCCGCTCCTTCCTGGCGGTGGCCTGGAGCGACAACCAGCGGATCCTGGACCTGTTCCGCCATTCCGGCTTCAAGATCACCCAGGATGAATCGGAAGAAGGCTACGCCTTCGTCACCTTCGAACTGGAGCCCGGCCGCCAGGCGGTGGAGCGGCAGGAACTCCACGACCGCCTGGCCACGGTGGCCTCCCTGCGGCCCTTTTTCGCGCCCCGGGCGGTGGCCGTCATCGGCGCCTCCCGGGACCCGGAGAGCATCAGCTACCGCCTGCTGGAAAACATCGTCCTGGGCCGGTTTAAGGGGCCCGTCTATCCTGTCAACCCCGAGGCCAAGGCGGTGGGCTCCATCCACGCCTATCCCACCGTGGAGGACATCCCCGGGCCCGTGGACCTGGCCGTCATCGTGGTGCCGGCGGCGGCGGTGCTGGAAGTGGTGGACCAGTGCGCCCGGAAAGGGGTCAGGGCCATCATCGTCATCAGCGCCGGCTTCGCCGAGACGGGGCCCGACGGCAAGGCCCTCCAGGACCGGCTGGTGGCCCGGGTGCGGGGCTACGGCATCCGTATGCTGGGCCCCAACTGCATGGGCCTCATCAACACCGACCCCAAAGTCAGCCTGAACGCCACCATCGGCACCGTGCAGCCGGTGCCCGGGCGCATCGCCATGTCCTCCCAGAGCGGCGCCCTGGGCCTGGCCATCCTGGAGTCCACCCGCAACTTGGGCATCGGCCTGTCCAGCTTCGTCAGCGTGGGCAACAAGGCCGACGTGTCGGGCAACGACCTGCTGCAATACTGGGAGGACGATCCCGATACGGACCTGATCCTGCTTTACCTGGAGTCCTTCGGCAACCCCCGGCGCTTCGCCCGCATCGCCCGGCGGGTGGGGCGGCGCAAGCCCATCCTGGTGGTGAAGGGGGGCAGCTTCCCCGCCGGCCAGCGGGCCGCCGGCTTCCACACCGGGGCCTTGGAGGCCAACCTGGCCGCCGTGGACGCCCTGTTCCGCCAGACGGGGGTGGTGCGCTGCTACACCTTGGACCAGATGTTTGACACGGCAAACCTCATGGCCCACCAGCCCCTGCCCCCCGGGGACCGGGTGGCCATCTTGACCAACTCGGGCGGCCCCGCCATCCTGGGCGCCGATAACGTGGAAGCCGTTGGGCTCAAGATGACGGACCTGGCCCCCGAAACGGTGGAGCGGCTGCGGGAGTTCCTGCCCCAGGCGGCGGCCGTCCACAACCCCGTGGACATGCTGGCCTCGGCCAGCCCCGAAAACTACCGCCAGGGGGTGGCCACCCTCCTGGCCGACCCCAACGTGGACGCCCTGATGGTCATTTACATCCCCGTCACCATGGACCTGGTGGATGAAGTGGCGGCGGCCATCCGGCAGGGTGTCCAGGAAGGGCGGGCCCGGGGCGGCCAGGGCAAGCCGGTTCTGGCCTGCTTCCCCGCGGCCTACGGCGCCCGCTCGCCCCTCCGGGGCGCAGACGGGGACGAGACCATCCCCGCATACCGCTTTCCCGAATCGGCGGCCAGGGCTCTGGCCCGGGCCACCCGTTACGCCGAATGGCGCCGGCGGCCCGAGGGCATCTTGGTGGAGTTCGACGACATCGATGTGGACAAGGCCCGGCGCATCTGCCGCCAGGCGGCGGCCCGGGAGGGCGACGGCCGGCTTACTTTGGATGAAACCCAGGCGGTGCTGGCGGCCATGGGCCTGCCCTTCCTGCCCGGCGGCCTGGCCCGCACGGAGGACGAGGCCGTGGCCCTGGCGGAAAAGCTGGGTTACCCTGTGGTCTTGAAGCCGGCCCTCTGGGATGACGGCCGGGAAAACGACTGGCGGCGCCGCTCCCGGCAGGCCGCCGACGCCCAAGGGGTCAAGGCGGCTTTTCAGGAGGTCCGGCAGGCCGTGGCGGCCGAGGGCAAGGAGGAAGCCATGGAAGGGATCATCGTCCAGGCCAAGGCCCCCAAGGGCACCGAACTGGTGGTGGGGACCACCTTCGATCCCACCTTCGGCGCCTTGGTAGCTTTCGGCCTGGGGGGCGTCCACATGGAAGTGCTGGGCGACGTCACCTTCCGGGTGCCGCCTTTGACCGACCTGGACGCCAAGGAGATGGTGACGGGCATCCGGGGCTACAAGCTGCTGGAAGGCTACCGGGGCCATCCTCCCGCCGACGTCCCGGCCTTGGAGGAACTGCTGCTGCGGGTGTCCCGCCTGGTGGAGGAAGTGCCCGAAGTGGTGGCCATGGACCTGAACCCCGTCATCGCCATGCCGCCGGGGGGCGGCTGCCGCATCGTGGACGCCCGCATCCGCTGCCGCAAGGAGCCCCGCTTTTAGCGGTTGCTAGAGGCGGCCCCGCTGCTCCCCCAGGAGGGCTGCCGCGGCGGTCCGGTTGTCCACGCCCAGCTTGTTGAGAATGCCCGTGACGTAGTGCTTGATGGTCTTCTCGCTCAAGTGGAGGGCCTCGCCGATCTGGCGGTTGGTGTAGCCCTTGGCGATGAGTTCCAGGACGTGGCGCTCGCGGTCCGTGAGCCGGGCCAGGAGTTCCCCTTCCGTGGGGCCGGTGCGGTCGCCGCCCCGGATGCGCTCCAGCACCCGGTGGGTGACGGCGGGATCCAGGAGGGACTCGCCCCGGGCCACCCGTCGGACGGCTTCCATCAGCTCGCTGCCCCGGGTTTGCTTCAGGATATAGCCGCTGGCCCCGGCCACGATGGAGGCGAACAAAGCCTCGTCATCGGCGTAGGAGGTCAGCATGATGATGCGGGTGCGGTCGTTGTGGGAGCGGATGTCCCGGCAGGCGTCGATACCGCTGCCGTCGGGCAGGCGCACGTCCAGGATGACCACATGGGGCTCCGTGGCCTTGGCCTTTTCCACCGCCTCGGCCACATTGCCCGCCTCGCCCACCCACTCCATGTCGGGCTGGCGGTCCACCAAGGATTTCAAGCCCATGCGCACCACTTCGTGATCGTCCACAATGAGCACCTTGATCTTGCCCTGCTGTTCGCTCATGCTTCGTGCGCCTCCTTAACGGCCGGCACCGGCAGTTGCAGTTCCACGGTGGTGCCTTGCCCCGGCGATGATTTGACGGTCAGGCGGCCGCCCAGGCTGTAGGCCCGGGCTTCCATGTTGCCCAGCCCCCGGCCGCCGCCCCCCGCGGCGTCGGGGTCGAAGCCCCGGCCGTCATCGGCTACGGCCAGCAGGATGCCCTGGTCCTCCAGGGCCGCCCGGAGCACCACCTGACGGGCCCCGGCATGCTTGATCACATTGCTCAAGGCTTCCCGGAAAATGTGCAGCAGGTTGGTCCGCAGCTGGCGGTCCGCCAGGTGCTCCTCCACCCGGTCGTCCCACTGCCACAGAACGGTCAGGCTTTGGTGGGGCTGCAGGGCCGCCAGCAGTTCGGCCACCTGGTGGCGCAGCGGCTCCCCCGGCGTCAGGGGCAACTTCAAGTCGAAGATGTAGTGGCGGATGTCGCCGATGATGCGGCTCACCGTGTCCACCGCCTGGTGCAGCTGGGCCTGAACTTCCTGCCAGTCGGCCTGGGGCCGCTCGGCGATGTCTTCCAGCACCAGCCCCAGGGCGTACAGGGACTGGATGGTACCGTCGTGGAGGTCCATGCCGATGCGCTCCCGCTCTTCCAACACCGCCAGGTGCTCCACCTGCCGGTACAACTGGGCGTTGGTGATGGCCACCGCCGCGTAAAGGGCGAACTGCTCCACCACCGTCTGGTCCTGGGCTGTGAAGGGGCCCGACTCTTTTTCCGTCAGATACAGGTGGCCCAGCACCTTGTCCTGGAACACCAGGGGCACGCCCAGGAAGGTTTCCATAGGGGGGTGATGGGGCGGGAAGCCGGCGCTGGCGGGGTGCTCCGTCAGCCGGTCCAGCCGGAGGGGCTTGCCGTCGGCCATGACCAGCCCCAGCAGGCCCCGGCCCGTGGGCGGCCCGCCGATTTGGGCCTTGGTCTCCTCATCCACCCCCGACACGATGAAGCGCTGGATGGACCGATCCGAGTCCCCCAGCATGATCAAGGCACCGTACCGGGCCGACACCACCTGACGGCTCAAGTCCACCACCTTTTGCAGCACGCTGTCCAGTTCCAGGTCGGAGGTCAGGGCCAGGCTGGCTTGGCGCAGGCCTTCGATTTGGGCCAGGCGGCTTTCGGCGGCCGCCAGGGCTTCCAGTTCCCGGCGCCGGGCGGCGGCATAGTTGGCGAAGATCCACCGGGCGAAGAAGACGATGCCCCCGGCGGCCAGGAGCAGGAACACCACCGCCGCCCCGTCCGGCCCCAGCAGGGGCGTGGCCACCCACCGGCGCACCGCCTCCAGGAGCAGGATGAACAAAAGGGGCCCCCAAACGGCGATGGCGTAAAGCCGCTTCAAGGTTATCCCGCCGCTGCGCGGCCGCCTGTTCTGCACCGTAGCCCACCGCCCTCCTTCTATTTGGAAAGTTCACCGGCGCAGGCCCTATGCCTGCCCCAAGGGGCCGAACGGCCCACGAACAGACGGGCGACCGTCCCACCAAACCGGCGCACAATCGTCGTGGAGATGGCCCCTGGGTGTTGGTATCCTGACCACCGTGCTATAAAGGATGCTTGTGCCAGGGAGGTGATCCGCCGTGGCGGCCGAAGGCCGGGCAGTACAAGCCGATCTGACGGTTTCCCTTTATTTGTATGAGCCCCACTGGGCGGTGCGGCAGGCGATGATTTCCCGGTTGAAGGCAGTACCCGGCCTGCGGTTGCTGGGTGCGTCCGGCGGCGTCGTGCAGGCGGCCCGGGAGATCAAGGCCCTCAAGCCCCAAGTGCTGGTGGCGGCTCTGTCCCCCCAAAAGGACCTGCCCCAGGAACTGGCGGCCCTGTGCCGGGATGAGCAGGGGCCCTGGTTGATCGCCCTGGACGTCTACTGGGATGAGCGGCGGCAGGAGAAGGTGGAGAAGGACCTGGGCGGCCGCTATCTGTTGAAGGGCCTGCCCTGGGATTCCCTGGTGGACGCTATTTGGTCCGTGGTTCAAACGTTGAAAACTTCAGGCGAACGTGCTCCCAGAAAGTATGGATTCCCAACCGGATGATGCGCACCGTCCGGTCTGAGCGCCCGATGTTTATGCACTCGCCCACGTTCATCTCGTAAGGGCGGCCGTCCAGCACCAGGCGGGCCGGGCGGGGGCGCTCGGGCGCCTGCTGCAGCTGCACCAGGCTGTCGGCCGGCAGGATGATGGGGGTGGGCATGGGGCTGGCCAGCTTGGACTTGTGGGGATTGATGGTCACCAGTTGCAGGGCCGACACCGTGGGGGCCATCATGGCCCCGCCCGCCGCCAGGGCGTAGGCGGTGGAACCCGAAGGGCTGGACACAATGGCGCCGTCGCCCACCATGGTGCCCACCTCTACACCGTCTACGGACATGACGATCTTCAGCGTGCGGGTGCCCGCCCGCTCCACCACCACTTCGTTGAAGGCGTAACTTACTAGTTCCCCGCTTTCCCGCCACGCGGCCAGGAGGGGGATGGACTGCACCTGGTAGTTGCCCGTGGCCAGCATTTGGGCCACCAGGGGCAGATCTTCCTCATCGGCTTCCTGGAGGAAGCCTAGGTTCCCCGCATTGATGCCCAGAAAGGGGATCTCCAGGTAATGAAATCGGGCGATGGCGCTCAGGAGGGTGCCGTCGCCGCCGATGCTGGCGATGATCTCGGCTTCCACGGGCCTTTCCGCCAGGGTGTGGCCGGCGGCCACCAGCACTTCGGCGCAGCGGTCCCGCACCCGCAGGGCCTTGGGGTTGTCGTCCCGGGTGTGCAAGTAGACGGCCGGCACGGTGGTCGCCTCCCTAGCGTTTAGGGCTGCCGGGGCAGCGAGAAAAGTATGGAACAGCCGCGCCGGTGTGTCAACGGCCGGGCCCGGCCCCGGGGGCGGGCGGAAGGGCACGGAAAAGCACCAGGCCCCTCCCTCGGGGCCCGGTGATGGTGACACTTGCGCTGTCAGCGCCGGGGTCGAGCACAAAGATGACGGTTACGGGTGGCGGCTGGCCAGCTGCTGCTCGGCGAAAGCGATCATGCGCCTTACCATGTTGCCGCCGACCGCGCCGTTCACCCGGGAGGGAACGTCGCCCAGGTAGCCCTGGTAGTTGGGGATGCCCAACTCTCGCGCCACTTCGAACTTAAGCTGGTCGAGGGCCTGTCTGGCCTGGGGCACCAGTGTCTGGTTCGTGCGCTGCCCTTGTGCCATTGTTGTCACCTCCGGCTGTTAGCCTGTCCCGCCCGTCATCCCTTAAGCATGCATTCCTTTGCAAGACTGGCAACGGCCAGGGAAACCGGTCCGGCCGGCTGCCATGCAAGAAGCCCGGCGGCGGGGGCACATTATAGGCGGAGGTGAAAGCATGAAACGGCGTCGCGGACCTTTTGGCAGGCCTCAAGTCGGTCTCCGGCGGCTGCGGGAAGAGGCATCCCGGGAATTGGGCATCGACCCCGCAGCTTTGCCGGGCCGGGAGGCCGCCCGGACCAACGAAAAGGACCTATACAAAGGCATGGTTCGCCGTTTGATCCAGAGGGCCAAGCGAAACGATTAAGACGAATGGGCCTGGTGAAGCCCAGGGGAACCGGCGGCCGGGGCGTCTACGCCCGTCGCTTGGTCCAGGAGCCTTGCTGCCTTGCGGCCATTTGACTGCAGAGAAGGCGCCACTCGAGGGCATCCAAAGGGCGTACATCAGCGGCGCGGAGGCGGAGAGTCTGACCGTCCAAGGTTTTGACCGTGAGCAATTGCCGTGCCGAAGCGATTTTGGTCACGGTCCCTAGAGAACCATCACCCCGTACTTGTACACGGGAACCGACGAAAAACACGGTAACAGCACCTCCCAGCGATACCTATTCGTCACAAACGAGGGGATTCTTGCCGCGAAAGTCGTCAAATTTTGTCGAATAAAAAATATAAAAAAGGAAAAAATTGCGTTTTTGCCGAGGGGTTCCGCCGCCGGCATCCCGGGCCTGCCAGGGCAGGAGAAGATTGCCCCCGTCAAGAAGGGAGCAACCGGTTTGCCGAGGAGTGGGCCCCTTGAGTATTCGTATGATATTGGAAGCCCTGAGCAGTCATGATTACCGGGTCACGTGGCAGCGGTGGGCTGTGGCGGCCCACATCGCCCTGAAGGGCGACAAGCTGTTCACCGTGGAGGAACTGTTCACGTCGCTGCGGCGCCATTACCCGGACATCGGCCTGACCACGGTCTACCGCACCCTGGACCTGCTGGTGGATCTGGGCATCATCGACCGCATCCACGGTGAGGACGGCCTGGCCCGGTACGGGCTCCGGTCCCCCGACTTGATGTCATCCCTGCGCTTAATCTGTGAGGAGTGCGGCCAGGAGGAAGAGGCGCCGACGGAGCAGTTGGCGCCGGTGCTGAAGGGCATCGCCCAGCAGCACGGCTTCCAGCTTTCCCACTATGAAGGCCAGTTGATGGGCATCTGCTCCCGCTGCCTGGCGGCCCGGTCGGAGGAAGAGGCCGGCGCCGGCCCGGCGGGCTCGGAGGAGTCCGGCGAGGAAGGCACCCGCTAGTTCGCCCCGGGTTTAGTCCCCACGTGAAGGCAGACAACGCCCCCCGACAAGTTGCGGTAGAACACGTCTACCAACCCCGCCTCCCGGTAGATTTCCGCCAGGCCTTCCTGGTCGGGGAAGTACTTGAGGGATTCGGGCAGCCAGGTGTAGGGCATCAGCTGGTCGGGGTTCTGCCGGGCGAAGCGGCGCTCGTTCCAGCGGCCCAAAATGGGCACGATCCTGTTCAAATAGAAATTGTAGGGCGCCCGCAGCAGGGGGTTGACGGGACGGGACAACTCCAGGCAGATGACCCGGCCGCCGGGCCGGGTGACCCGGGCCATCTCGGCGAAGGCCTTGTGGATGTCGGCCACGTTGCGCATGGCGAAGCCGGTGGCCACGCAGTCGAAGGAGTTGTCGGGGTAGGGCAGGTCCAAGGCGTTGCCCACCGTCAAAGTGATCCGGTCGGCCATGCCCAGGCGCTCGATCTTGCGTTGGCCCACGGCCACCATGTTGGGGGACAGGTCCACCCCTTCCACATGGCCCGTGGGACCCACCTGCTGGGCCATGATGAGGGCCAGTTCGGCGGTGCCGCAGGCCACGTCCAGGGCCCGGCCGCCGGGAGACAGGTTGGTCAAGGACCGGAACACCCGATGCCAGTACTTGAGCATGCCGAAGCTCATGACCATGTTCATGAAGTCGTAGTGCTCGGCGATGCTGTCGAACAGGTGCCGGATGTATTTCTCTTTCGCTTCGCCGGTGGGCGGCTGGGGGGTCGCCGCCGGCATGGGCATTTCCTCTGCCAATAAGTTCAGCTTCCTTTCAAGCCACCAGCCTGGAGATCATGTCACAAGCCCAAGGCCAGGCCCAGGAACAGGAGCAGGCCGGTGGACAGGTATAGGCGCAGGGCCA